>JALZHV010000009.1 GCA_030860625.1 Actinomycetota bacterium | reverse complement strand
CCCCTTCTAAGTCGCGATCAAGCCCGTATTCAGCCCGGTCGCTGATGATCTGCCGGAGTCGCCGCTCTGGCTTCTCATAGCTCTTCGGGCAACCCGTCGGGAAGTCGCGAGAGTCTCCGGTCCACCTCCAAACGTTGAGTTTGATAGGAGCCGCACACCGCTTCCCCGGGGCAAGGGTGAAGCTGCCCCTGAACGTCACGGGCCCCCTCTTACGGCCCGAGCAGAACACCCGCCACGCGTGTCGATAACAGCGCAAGGGGCCGGCGGCGCCTGGTCCCGTTGCCCCAGCAACATGGCTGAACCGGAGCACCGGCAGGCTTCGTGCCGGCCGAATACGCAGCGTCACCCGGCCAGACTGCACTCCACACCACACGACGTAGCGCACGACCGAGGGCTCTCCGCGCGAAAGCTTGGCCTCGGTGGTGCAATCCCGCGGTAGCTCAGCTACTTCCCCTGGATCGTTCGCAAGGGCAGCTTGGGAATAGACCAAGCCCACACAAAGCGCAATCACTGATACGAGGAAACCCGTCCTGATTTTCTTCATCCTGCTCATCGTCCGGATCCGCACCCGCGTGGCAGGCCTTGGGCAAGAGTAAACACCACATACTCAAGTCCACAAAGGCCTCGGCACGTCCTTCCCATGGGCGCCAACTTGATGCCTGACCCACAAGCACTGTCCTGCTTCACCCAAATACGGCCCTTGATTAACACAGATTTACTTGCCTTCGCTTCGCAAATCAGGGTTGCTGGCGAGTCATGAGGGGATTGCGAACACGATCCATGCCGGGCATCGGTGTCCGTCTCAAGCACAATCGGATGCCGTTTAAATGCCTTAATCGACATGCTTTTTTCGCCGACGAAAGCACTGCGTGAGATTACGATTCGTATTCTTTCTGGCGGCCTGACCGGCTTGCACCGTGCTTGGAATTCAATAGAACCCTCATCCTTTCCCAAGTTCACTGCGCCCTGATAGCAAGAAAAGCCCGCTCGTTTCGCGAAAGCCATAGCTTTCTCCTTGTCTCGGCTGTGTGGATCGTGAGCTTTGGCGGCCGGATCAAGACCCGAACTCACCCGATTTTCACTTGATCCGCAACCGCCTGCGACGACTGCCAGGCCCAGAATTCCTAAGAGTGGCAGCAGCAGCATGAACTCCAATCGGTTGCGCTGGATGCGCCTTGGGCTTCCATGAGAAGCCTTTCGTATGGCCCTGCGGCTTTTGCGATGAGCAGAGAGCATCATCTTGAACATGATGGAGACCCTATACGCTGTTGAAGACAAATAGTTTCATGATGTTTTTCACAACATCACCCTATCGGGTCGACTAGCTCTCGACAAGCCGGAGACGAAGCGGAGTTAGGCGCTAGCAGCCACGCGGGCGCATCTTGACCACCACCGCCGCCGGCGCATCGTTGGCGGCGCAAACACCGGGGCAAGGTTGGGCAGGCCTGGATTCGGTGATCCCCACCCTGGAGTCGCACTCACTTCCCGACTTCACCCAGAGTCGGCCGTTGATAACGATTAGCGCACGGGCGCGCGCAGAGCATGCGAGTCCTCCGCCATAGCGACTGCAGTTGCCATATCGCGATGACGAACCCGCTTCCTTTATCTGGGGATGCTGGCGAAAGTCCCGAATCCGGATTTCATTTCCAGGCGACACTGGCGATAACCCAACTGCAAGAAGCATGAACTCTCTCTGGCGATACGGCTTGCACTTCAAGGTGAAATCAATTGCGCCTGGCGCCCCCCCTAGCCGTACCACTGCTGCGCCACAGCCACCTGACGACGGCACCTTCTTTCTCCGCTCATATTTCACAGCAGCGGTGTCAGTAGGTGATACTTGAGCAGGAGTAGCATTAGTAGTCGGGCCATTTCCGTCCGCCGATCCGTTGCCGCAACAACTGAGTCCAAGCACCAGTGCAGCCAAGGCCAGAACACGAGCGACATTAATTCCAACCCTGGTCACGAAAAAAGCCTCAATTCTGGATCGCCGACAGCTTTTAGTGCACCGTCAGTGGAGTTTTTCCCACGAAAAGGTAGCAATGGCACAAAAGAGGTAATTGGGCACCATTTGGGTTCAAGACTTCCACGCCTAGCCACTTCATGACAAGGAATTTTTTTCGATGGGCCGTGACCGGACACTATTCCCACCGCCATTTTAGTTTTATTGTCCCATACAGGCCCACCGCTATCGCCACTGACACTCGCCCCAGATACTTCAATGACTATCTCCCGCTTACCCGAGGGGAGCAACTTAATTCGACTGCTCGCAAAGGCGGTTCCACAGTGTTTGTTCCCATTGAACCCTGACCAACAATATTCCCGGTTGAGTCGAACACCGGCCACCCCATTAGGCATAAGTAAACGGTCAGGATTGCCGGTAAAAATTCCACCCCCCGCCAGCTGGTAATTGACGTCGATCATCTCCACATCCGTGAAGTAGCCCTTCGAGTTGGCGTGCGACCACCCCGAGAGCCTCACCTTGCCGACGGATTTCACTATGCCTTCCACCCGCCGTGAGCTCCGGGACACGCTCTCCAGAAGGTTGAAGCAATGTCCAGCAGTCATCTTGTAGAACGCGTAAACTGGCTGACCGCGCTCTACCCCGACTTGGTTTTGAGCGCTGAAGTTTGCGGTGCAGTGACTGTCATTTCCCAACAAATAGTCGCCAGCGACAACTGGGCCTTTGATGTTGAACCGGTCTCGCGAGAGAGTCATTGGAGTCGTATCCTCGGTAACCAAAATGGGCGCCGAAGCGCCGAACTGGCTTGTCAGCTGTTGACGGACGTATTCTGGATTGCTTGCAGTAACTTCGACAAGACCCGCTTGGGTGGAGGTACTGATCGAAGTCGTGAGAGCGGAGATAGTCGGGCTGTTCAGCACAAACTGAGCGACATTCGCTTCAGTGACTTCTACGCTTTCTATCGAGCGACTGGGTGGCGCCGGCATTCCCTCGACTTTTGCCGGTTCCATCAAGGCACCGCTGTCATTGAGAGCTGCTACTTGGCCGCTTTGGTCTTGCGTGAACCCCACGTAGATCACTCCGCCGGCGCGGTTGTCGACGTAGTAGCCGCCGTAGGTGGCCGGCGCATGTTCTTCGGCCCATTGGGGGATCACCTCGGAGGCCTGCGCAAGGTACTGGCGGCGATATTCCATTTCCGCCAGTTCCGGCGCGCGCATGGGGACGCCGAATTCTTCGACCGCGGTCATCGCCGTGAAGTCGCGTTTTTCCCACTCGTAGAGGAGTTCGAGGATGAGTTCGTTCCGCTGGGGCTCCGTTAGAGATTTGTTCCTGTCGAGGCCGTATTCCTCGCGGAAGAGCTTGATCGAGGCGAAGGTGGGGCGCTCCACTTCTTCGGGACCCGGGGGCGGCTGCTGGGGGACGAACACGAAGAAGCGCTCGGCTCTTTGGTGGCCCAGGAAGTCCGTGACGATGACTTCTAGGTCCATGCGCCCCGGGGCGTGTTCCGAGGCGTGGGTGATCCATTCGAGGGGCGGGGGCTGGTCGCATTTGTGCGAGGGCGGTTCTGCTGGGTCTTCGCAGGTCTTCTCGGCGACGACTGAGTTGCCGTTGGCGATGACCTTGATCGAGGCGACCTGATGGGGCGAGGAGCCGGTGACGAACAGGGTGTGGTCCTGGTTTCCGATTTCCTGGCCTCGATTGGACCAGAGGCTGCCGCTGATCGAGGCGATCGTCGGCGGGGTTTCCGTGTAGGCCCATTTCAGGACCGACCCGTCTTCACCGATGTCGTAGGTGATTTCCGGGTTGCCTCCCCCCCAGACGGTGGTCCGGCGGGGTTCTGCTGCGTAGGAGAATTTGGTCGTCCGCGCGAGCTCCGAGCCGGCGGGGTCAACCGTGACCGAGGCCGCCCTCGAGGTGCCGTCGTAGACGATCGTGGCGGTGGTTCCGTTGGGCAAGGTCACCGAGCTGAGGCGACCGGACGCGTCGTAGGCGTATTTGGTCTGGCCGTCCTGGCCACCCACCGCCGCGAGCTTCCCCGCGTTGTAGGCATAGGTCGTGTCGCCCGCCTCATCGCTCTCGACCGCGCTGACTAGGCCCGCGGACAGCGACATGTCGAGCGAGGGGTCTTCGCCTTTGCTGGCTTCGTCCTCCAGTTGCAGGCTCGTGAGCCGGCCTTCGGCGTATTCGTAATCGACCGCCGGGGCGTCAAAGTAGGGCGCGGGACCGCCGGCGAGGAAGCTCGCCAGGTCCCAGCGCTGCACCCGGTCGTTGCCGGCGTCGGAAACCCAGAGGCGACCCTTGGAGTCGCTGGCGATACCCATGGGCCGGCTGAGGCTGAACTGGCCCGACCCGGCGCCCTTGACCCCGAACTGGGTGACGTAGTCGCCGCTCTGATCGAACTGCTGGACGCGGCCGTTGATCTGGTCGCTTACCCACGCCCTGCCTTTGTGGTCGACCTCGATCGCGCCTGGGCGCCCGAACTGTCCGTTGCCGGTGCCGAGGGAACCGAACCGGCGGACGAATTCCCCGGCCTCGGTAAAGACCGAGACGCGATTGGCGCTCCAGTCGGCGACCCAGGCATCGCCGTTCGGGGCGATGTCGATCCCTGCGGGTTCGAGCATCTGGCCCAGGCCGGAGCCCTTGGAGCTGACGACTTTGATGAATCCGAAGGCCGCATCGAACTTCTGCAGGCGGCCGTTGTGGGTGTCGGCGACCCAGATGGCGCCGCTGGGGGCGATGGCGAGCGATTCCGGACCGCTGAACTGACCGTTACCGGTGCCGTAAGACCCATAAGCGGCGAGAAGTTCGCCCTGGGCGTTGAACTTCTTGACGCGGTTCGCGCCCGCGTCGGTCACCCAGAGGTGCCCCACGGCGTCGATCGCGACGTCGGTTGGGCGTTCGAACTGGCCGTTCCCCGGGCCCGAGGAGCCGAAGGACGTCAGGTATGCGCCCGCCGCGCTGAACTTCTGCAGGCGGTCGCTGTCCTGGTCGACCACCCAGAGGTCCCCCGCCCCATCCACGGCGATGCCGGCGGGGTGCGCGAGCCGGCCGCCGACGGTGCCGGCCGAGTCGAAGGAGCTCTTATAGGCGGGGGGCGATGACGGAGCCCATTCCGCTTCTTCGGGCGTGAGGTAGGCGGGCGAGTTGTCGCCCTGCACCACTTCCTCGATCCGGCCGCTGCCGTTGAACACCGATATCTCGGACTCGCTGACCGGCTCCACTTCGTAGCCGGAAGCGGTCTTGGTGATCGTCGCATGGAGCTTGGCGCTGAAGGTGCTCTGCGACGGCGATTGAGGGACCGGCACCGAGCTGGTGATCCTCCCCGTCTCCGAGACCGTCGCCTTCTGAGGGGGCGAGTTCGGCTGCAGCTCCAGCGCCGGCGTCTGGGCGATGGTCCAGCCGCGTCCCCATTGCGTGTCCGCCTGGACCGGCTGCTGGGAGTTGTAGACGCGTTCCAGTTCCAGGTCGCCCCTGTCGGTCTCGAGGTCGACGTCGCGTTCGTGGAAGACGACGTTGCCGTTGATGACGTTGACCGCGATCTCCGGGCCGTGGTACTCGGCTTCCCCCGAGTAGTCGTTGCCGTCCGGCAGCCGGAAGTGCTGGAGCACGAACTCTTCCTTCATCCCGGTCGCCGGGATGTACTCGAACTCGATGTTGCGGTCGGGGTCGGATTCGTTGCCGACGAGGTCAACGGCGACGATGCGCAGCGAGTGCTTTCCGGGAGCCAGGTCGGTCAGCCTCAGCACATACGTCATGTTCAGGGTCCGCGGGCACCCTGCGGTCGCGCAGGTGGCTCCTTCGGTTTTCGGGATCAAGCTGCCGTCGAGGAAGACCTTGATTTCCCTCACCCCGGAACGATCGGCGCCGTCGTCGGCTTTGACCTCCAGCTGGTAGGTGGGCAGGCTGAGCTCGTCGGCGCCCACCGCCTGGTCTTTCTCGACGCTGCCTTCCTGCTTGGTGACGGTGGCCAGCTGGCCAGCGAGACTGACCACCGGCGGGGTCCCGTCCAGCCAGAGCGGCCGCTCGATCTGCCAGGTCTCGTCGGTTGGATCGACCGCCTGGACGGTGAACTTGCGTTCTTTGCCTTCGCTGTTGTACCTGCCCTCGTAGGGGAAGCCCTCGGTCTTGAAGGTGATCTGCCCGCTGGCGGAGTTCGGGCACCTTTCCTCGTAGGTGCCCTTGCACCAGGTTTTGTTCCAGGGCCACTTGTCGGTGCCGAGACCGAACATCCGCACCGTTCGCACGCCGAGCCCGATGTCGCTCGTCGAGACGCTGAAGGTGCGTTCTTTCCCGTCCTTCTTTACCCAGCCTTCCGGGGTGGGTCCCACGTAGTCCAGGGACGGGTTATCCCAGTCGTCGAGCCAAATCCCGACGCCGCCGATCATCAGGTGCCGCCAGCAAGGGATGGAGGTGCCGTTGTTCGTGCTCATCCCGATCATCAGCAAGCGTCCCCAGGATTCGAGGTTCGCCCAGCCGAGCTCGTTCGCTTTGTTGAAGAGCACGCGGTTCCACGAGCTCTGGTTCCACATCCCGACGTAGTCGTAGGGCTGGTAGTAGGGGTTCGGCGAGGAGCATTTGTCGTTGTTCCGCCAGAAGGGGTTGACGGTCGCGTCCGCCAGGAAGCTGTTTTCGTTCGGAGCCGAGTAGATGTAGTGGCCCCACTGGTCACCTCCCAGGTTCCCCGGCTCGGTGGAGATGAAGAGGCCCTTCCCCTCGTAGCCGGGGAAGGCGGTGCTTTGGGTGCCGTGATGGATCCACCAGGGAGACGGATCGGGCGCCCAGCCGAAGGCGCCCAAGCCGGCGAGGTGCTGGTTGCCGTACCACCAGCCCCAGTCCTGGTACAGCAGTTCCGGGTCGACGAGGATCGGATAGGCGAGGTCTTCGTCGCGGTGGTTCAGGCCGAGGACGATGGAGTCGCCTTCGGCGCTCATCGCGACTGGGACTTCGGTGCCCTGCGCGTCGATGGCCATCGGCTTCGCGATCAGCATCAGCGGCTCGCCGTCGGCACCGATCACCTCGCCGGCGCCGGAGGCGTTCACCCGCAGGCTCGCCCCAGCGGGCATGTCGATGTGGAAGCGCAGGGTCTCGGGGCTGTCGACCGAGCGCAGCAGGTTGAAGAGCTCGACCCCGGTCGAGGTGGGCGAGACGAGGAGGTCGGTGTTCGCCGCCGCGGAGACTTCGCCGTAGAAGATGTTCTTGTCGCCGAGCGGGCGCGCCACGCTCTCTTCCGCCCCGGCCTGGGTGATGGCGACTCCGCCGTCGCCGACCTCGACGCCTTCTTCGGCCAGCTCGCCGATCTCTAGTTCGACCAGCGGATTGACCGGCTCCCAGCCCTCGCTGGTCCTGACGAGGCTGACGTCCACTTTCCGCAGGACCTCGTCCTCATCAGGTGCCCGCACCGGCACGCTGCTTTCGAGCAGCGTGGTCTCCCCTTCGCTCGTCACCGTCGCCGCGTCCAGCCCGAGGGGGCTCTCGAGCTTGGCGTCGCTCAGGTACCTGGCCGGATCCTGGTTGAGAGCCTCGAGCACCTCCCCGAACCGCGACCGCAGCAGTTCTTCGGCCTCGGCGGGGCCCAGGTCAGCGAAGGCGTGGCGAGAGGCCTCGCGCTCCTGGATCGCCGCCGGGGTGCTCAGCCACTCTTCCCGCTGGCGCTGCTGCTGCTGGTGAGCAGCGAAGCCCGCCTGGAGAGCGGCGGTGACCTCCGCCTCGGTGGGAGCCTCGGCGGATGCCGCCGCGACGGGGAGGAGCGACGAGAGACAGAACAGCAGCGCGAAGACGAGCAGGCAGCGGGCTGTGCCGGAGGGTGATTCGCTAGGAACGTTCACAGCGCGCTCCGGCCTGCAGTCGCGGAGCCGGCGCGCTAATACCTATAGAAGAATCCAACTGAGCCCTCTGCCTGAGTTGATTAAACAGGTAATTCTAAATACAGCTTAGAGTACGGCGCAATATCCCGCCTGCCCCTCGGCATGCAGCTTAAACGTTTCGGGAAGCGACGAGCGGCCGCGCTCGTAGGTATCGGCCGCGCGAAGTCTCCTTCGAGCAGGTCGACACCATCGAGCCCAGCCCCTCCGGCAAGCTCAGGTACACGATCAGGGAGTTCTAAGCCGGGGGTGAAGGAAGCCTGTTAGGCGGCGCGGCGGCGCGGCGATTTGAGAGGCCGCGGTGAAGGGGAGGCGAGGAGAGTCGGCTGCGGGTCGATAGTCCCGCCCATGCCTGCGAGGATGCCGCCGATCTGTCGATCTGCGATCGCGATCAACTTCTCCTGCAGCTTCTCGTCCGGCTCCGACGAATCCCAGGCCACGACGAAACCGTCCTCGAGCTGGTGCCTGGTCTCTCTTTGCTTAGCGGCCATGTAACCACCTTATACCCACCCACGGATGGGCTCGAAGGCTATTTCCCAGCATCGATAATTTTCTTCAGCAGCCGCAACGCGAGATGCTGCAGGGCGTGGTGCAAGGCGGCCCGGGCGCCTTCAGGCATCTTCGTCAAGACGCTCTTTTCGGCGGGAACCGAGGAGGCGATGGTCAGGGCTCCGATCGGCAGCCTCGTCGGCTCTTCGAGCACAAGAGGGATGCCTCTCACGAAGTGCCAGCGGGATGCGTAGTCCTCGCGGTCGAACTCGACGATCGTGCCCTGGCAGATCGCTCTTACCGCGACCCAACTACTCGTAGAGCCGATTGGAACCGGAGTGACCGTGGAGGGGTCCTGATGGGCGCGATCGCTATGGACCCAACCGATCAGGCCACTGCCGTCTTCGGTGAGGACCCAGAGGGCGAGGCCCAGGATCTCCTCCCCCTGCTTGAGCCTGGGCAGGGAGAGGATCTCGTCCAGCACCCCTCGCAAGGCGGTACTGAGCGTGACCTGGCGTTCTGCGAATTCCTTTTGATCGTCGACGGCCAATCCTCGCTCGACGCAGGCAATCACCTCTCCGGCACGTTCCTCCACAGGCCGATAGCGCTTGCTTCCGGCTTGCTTTCGATGGCCGATCTCGTAGAGGAGCTGCGCCGCATCGGCGAAGTGGTCGACGAAGATTGCCTGCACACCGCAGCGCCCCCAGCGTCGAGCGGCGGCCTCCTCCATGCTGTCTCTGACGGCGTCAGGAACCTGCGGTTCCCCTTGACGAACGAAGATCGCGGCGTGGCGGGGAACGGCGGGGGCTTCGTAGCCGTAGAGGTAGCGGATCAGGTTCGGGTCCGCCAGGCTCGTGCCGACGAAGACGCACGTCGAATCCTGCAGGCGGGCGGTAACCAGCTGCTCCTGCCAGGAAATTCCGCGCTGCATGCTGTGGTAGTGCTCCTCGGTGAGAACGATCCCCCTCGGTGAGCCCGTCCGGCCCGAGAGACCGTGCAGGTGAGTGACGGCAACCGTTCCCTGGGCGCGCTTGTCAGGCTCCAGGTTCTGGGTGTAGGAGCGGATGTTCGTGCGAGCGGTCCCGACATCGATAAGGGCCTGCTCCAGCAGGTCGTCGTAGTTGGTGGTGAGGATTTCCAGGTGCTCTCCCCAGATCTTCCGCAGCTCCGCAACCTGATGGGCGATCGGGCCAGGGGCGAAGGCTTCGGGACCTTGACCGCCATAGAGACGATCTGGAATCAGCTTGCTCAAGTCCCCTCCTGCCATCACCTCGACGACGGCGCCGGCGCCCAGCAGGTCATCGCGCTGAAGGGTGGCCTCGATCCAAGCCGCCCTTTCTTCTTCGTCCAGACCTGGAAGTTCGGCGGCGACCGTCTCCAACAACATTTCGACCAAACGCCGCCAACTGGGAAGCCCCGCCTCCATCGAAGCCCCGGCGCCCACCAACAGGGTCAGCTCGCGGGCACCGGCGACCCTCTCGACCAGAGGCCCGATCTCGGGCTGTGCGAGTGACGCAAAGCTCATCCGCGGGACTCTAGGCGCGGGTGCGGGACGAAGCGGCCGGCATCCCACTCCGGAGCAGGAAGGCAGCGGCAAGGGCGACGGCGACGATCTTGCCGAGCGCCCAGCCGAGGCCGGCGCCCTCAAGCTCGAGGGGCGGGAGGAGGAACCAGGCGGAGCCGATCGCGCCGATGAGGGCGGCCCAGGTGACGAGGGCGGCGTCCCGGAGGCGGTGCTTGACGCGCAGGACGGCGAGGAGGATCTGCAGGATCGCGTCGAAGGCGGCGGCGGCGATGAGGATCAGGAGCAGGGTGCTTCCCTCGTCGGCGTAGGCCTCGCCGAAGAAGCCGAGGATCAGGGGGCCGGCGAGGACGAGGACGAGGGCGGGCGGGCCGGCCAGCATCAGCACCTGGCGGGCGGCGCGGCGGACGTCGCGGCCCAGGTGCTCGGGCTCGTGGGCGCCCTCGGCGAAGAGGGCGTTGCCGATCGCCGGGGCGACGAAGAAGAGGGCGCTGGCGACCATGAACGTCGTGTAGAAGTAGGCGTTCTCCTCGGGGCCGAGGCGGGCGGCGACGATGACCGGCAGCAGGTAGCTGGAGGACTGAACGCCGAGGTTGATCGACTGGTGGCCGGCGATCAGGCCGCGCACCTGCGCGAGCTCCTCGCGCCAGCCGGCGAGCGCGGGGCGGAAGTCGTGGCCGAGGGCGGGCAACTCGCGGAAGAGCGCGACGAGGTCGATCAGCAGGAAGGAGGCGGCCCAAATCGCGAGGATCCAGGTGGTGCCGTCGACGGGGACGACATCGACGAGCGGGATCAGGGCGATCCGCAGCACGGCGGCGGCGGTGTTGCGGACGAAGGAGAGCTTCGCCTGGCGCTCGGCGATACAGGCGTAGTCGATTACCAGCGAGCAGGCGGCGCCCATCACCCCGAGCGGCAGCAGCACGAAGGTGAGGGGACTGAGGCCCTCCTTCAGCGACGGGATCAGGACCGGCAGCAGCACCGCGGCGATCGCGCCCCCGACGAGGCTGGCGACGGCGGCGAGGCCGAGCGCGGTGCTGACGCTGACCGACCAGTCCCTCCCCGCCGCCCGCGAGGCGAGCCGCGAGACCAGCACCTGCCCCAGGCCGAGGTTGGTGAAGACCGAGACGAACAGCATCGCCGAGATCAGCGCCGCCGAGCGCCCGACTTCCACCGCCGGCAACGTGCGGGCGGCGACCAGCCAGAAGCCGAAGCCGAGCAGCGACGTGGCCGCGGTCGTGCCCATGATGTAGAGGCTGTTGCGGAACAGCGACTGCTCGCCGAGGCGCCTCAGCCGCTGCCAGCCCTGGGCTAGGCGGGAGGCATGCATGATCGCGGGCGATTCTGTCAACTGGCGCTGCCGGAACCGATGCGCTTCCTATGCTGCGCCCCGTGGAGCCGACCACCGCCCCCGTGCCGGAGACGATCCGCCTGCGCCCGACCAAGGGCTTCAGCCGCGTGCTGGCGCCGCGGGAGCTGTGGCGCTACCGCGACCTCGCCGCCCAGATCGCCCTCCGCGACATCACCGTCCGCTACCGGCAGACGGCGCTCGGCGGCGCCTGGGCGGTGCTGCAGCCGCTCGGCTTCATGGTCGTCTTCTCGCTGATCTTCGGCCAGGCCGCGGGCATCTCCTCGAACGGCATCCCCTACCCCCTCTTCAGCCTCGCGGCGTTGGTCCCCTGGACCTTCTTCGCCACCGCGGTCCTGCTCGGCTCCGACAGCCTCGTCGCCAACTCGGCCCTGGTCTCGAAGATCTACTTCCCGCGGATCTTCATGCCGATGGGCGTGATCGTCGCCGGCTTCGTCGACCTGGCGATCTCCCTGGTGATCCTGCTGATCATCGTCTTCGCCTGGGGCTGGGTGCCGTCGCTGGCGATCCTGGCGCTGCCGCTGCTGATCGCGATCGCCGTGGCGACGGCGCTGGGCATCACCTCGTTCCTCTCGGCGATCAACGTCCGCTACCGCGACGTCCGCTACGTCGTCCCCTTTGCGATCCAGATGGGCCTCTTCGCCTCCCCCGTCGTCTACGCCAGCAGCGAGCTGGCCGAGCCGTGGCAGACGATCTCGGCGATCAACCCGATGGTCGGGGTGGTCGAAGGCTTCCGCTGGGCGACGCTGGGGACCGGCAACGCGCCCTGGGACCTAATCGGGGTCTCGGCCGCCGCGGCAGCAGTGCTGCTCCTTGCCGGCCTCGCCTACTTCGACCGCGTCGAGCGCGCTTTCGCCGACCACGTCTGACGCCATGGCCGACGTCGCGATCGAGACCCACGAGCTGGGCAAGCGCTACACCCTCGGGGTCAAGGGGCCGGGCTACGGCACCCTGCGCGAGGCGATCGTTGAAGCGTCGAAACGGCCGTTCCGGCGAGGGCAGCGCGAGGGCGCGGCAGGGTCGCGCGAAACGCTCTGGGCGCTCAAAGACCTCTCGCTAACGATCCGCAGTGGCGAAGTCGTCGGCCTGATCGGCCACAACGGCGCCGGCAAGAGCACGCTGCTGAAAATCCTCTCGCGGATCACCGAGCCCTCGGCCGGCTACGCCGACGTCACCGGCCGCGTCGGCTCCCTGCTCGAGGTCGGCACCGGCTTCCACCCCGAGCTAACCGGCCGCGAGAACATCTTCTTGAACGGCGCGATCCTCGGCATGCGGCGGGCGGAGATCCGCACCCGCTTCGACGAAATCGTCGAATTCGCCGAGATGGAGCGCTTCCTCGACACGCCGGTCAAGCGCTACTCGAGCGGGATGTCGGTGCGGCTCGCCTTCGCCGTCGCCGCCCACCTCGAGCCCGAGATCCTCCTCGTCGACGAGGTGCTCGCCGTCGGCGACGCCTCCTTCCAGCGCAAATCGCTGGGGAAGATGAACGAGGTCGCGAAGGAGGGCCGGACCGTCGTCTTCGTCTCCCACAACCTGGCGATCATCCAGGCGCTCTGCAAGCGCGGCATCCTGCTCGAACGCGGCGAGGTGAAAGCCGACGCGCCGATCGTCGAGGCGATCGACAGCTACCTGCGGACGCTGGAGCGCGCCGCCTCCGACGACCTCCTGGAGCGGACCGACCGCGACAGCCGCGCCTACGACGAGACGCTGGTGCGGCGGCTGGAGATCCGCGACGAGAGCGGCAGCCACCCCAACGTGGTCGTCACCGGCCGCCCGGCGACGATCGCCGTTGACGTCACCGAGCAACTGCCGGCGATGGAGTGCCAGCTGACCGTCGTCAACAGCCTCGGGCAGCCGATCTGCACCTTCGACAGCGAGATGTCAGCGCCGGTGGACGTCCGCGATCCTGAGCTGGGCACGCGCCTGGAGTGCCACGTCGATTCCCTGCCGCTGCTGCCGGGGCGCTACCGGATCGACGTCATCGTCAAAGCCAAGCGCCACATCCAGGACGGCCTGCAGGCGGCCACCTTCTTCGACGTCGAGCCGGGGACGATCGGCGACCGCCCGGTCGCGGCTGAGGCCGAGGGCGACCTCGTCCTCCCCCACTCCTGGAGGCTGCCGTCATGAGCGAGCCGAGCTGGCTGGCCCCCGAGCCCTCCGCGCCGGTCTCCCCGCGCGAGGAGGCGGCGCGGTTCTCGATCGTCATCCCCACCTACCAGGCGGCGCACACGGTCGCGCGGTCGGTGGAATCGGCGCTGGCGCAGACCTACCCGGCGCACGAGGTGATCGTCGTCGACGACGGCTCCACCGACCGCCCGGAGGAGGCGCTGCGGCCCTTCGAGGGCCGGATTCGGATCGTCCGCAAGGAGAACGGCGGCGGCGCCTCGGCCCTCAACGCCGGCGCCGCGGCGGCGAGCGGCGACTTCATGGCGATCCTCGAC
>JALZHV010000221.1:633-3832 GCA_030860625.1 Actinomycetota bacterium | reverse complement strand
GCTCAACCACGCCCAACTTTTCAGTACTACGAAAGACAGGAGAAACGCACCGAAATGAATCGACTCCCCCTCCGCGCGGCGCTTTGTGCCGCGATTGCCACCCTGCTCGCGCTGTTCGCCGTCGCCTGCGGCTCCAGCGACGAGACGACGACCACCGACGAGAAACAGACGACGCAGGCGCCCAACCCGCAGGCCGAAGCGGCGGTCGCCGACTACCGCGAGTACCTCGAGCAGAACACCGCCGAGCTGGTCGCGAAAACCAAGCCCTTCGTCGCCGCGGTCGTTGCCGGCGACGTCGCCGAGGCGAAAAAGCTGTACCCAGCGGCGCGGATCCCGTACGAGCGGATCGAGCCGGTGGCCAAGGCCTTCGGTGACCTCGACCCGCGGATCGACGCCCGCGAGGACGGCGTGCCCGCCGACGAATGGGGCGGCTTCCACCGGATCGAGAAAGCGCTCTGGGTGGAAGACACCACGCGGGGGATGGCGCCGGTCGCCGAGCAGCTGCAGGCCGACGTCGAAGAGCTGGACGAGAAGGTGAAGACGGTCGAGCTCGACGCGGTCCAGATCGCCAACGGCGCCAACGAGCTGCTGGCCGAGGTCTCCGGCTCGAAGATCACCGGCGAGGAGGAGCGCTACTCGCACATCGACTTGGTCGACTTCGAGGCCAACGTCGAAGGATCGCTGGCGGCGTTTGAATCGGTGAAGCCGCTGCTCGATCCGGTCGACGCCGACCTCTCGGGTGAGATCGAAGCCGACTTCAAGGCGGTCTTCAACTCCCTGCAGCCGTACCGGCGCGAGAACGGGTTCGTTTCGTACACGACGCTGACCGACAGCGACACGCGGACGTTGGCGCGGGAAATCGACATTCTCGCGGAGGAGCTCAGCCAGGTGCCGGCGGTGATTGGGGGGCAGGACTAAGGGGTTCGGCCAGCGGGTCCTGTCACGGGGAGCGGACCCCCGTGCTCTACAAACTGACTGCGCGCGGGGGTCCGCTCCCCGCGCCACCCGCCGGAGAAACGCCTAAGGTGACCGTCCGATGAACGGTGCCGGAGAGAAAGCAGATGGGCTCCTACGGGAGCTGGGCTACGCCGAGTGGCGGGCGGGGCAACGGGAGGCCGTAATCGCCGCGCTGGAGGGACGCGATTCGCTGATCGTGATGCCGACGGGCGGGGGCAAGAGCCTCTGCTACCAGCTGCCGGGACTGGCGAGTGAGGAGTTGACGATCGTGGTTAGTCCGTTGATCGCGCTGATGCGGGACCAGTGGGGGAAGCTGAGCCGGCTGGGGCAGCGGGTGGCAATGATCACTTCGGGGATGGACGAAGGGGAAACCTGGGAGGCGCTGGAGATGGTCCGGACCGATGCGCGGATCGTCTACTGCGCGCCCGAGCGCTTCGCCTCCAACGTCTTCCTCGAAGCGCTCTCGCACCGGACCGTCGACCTGATCGCGGTCGACGAGGCCCATTGCGTCTCCGAGTGGGGGCACGACTTCCGGCCCGACTACCTGCGCCTGCCACAGGTGGTGCAGCGGCTGGGGCGGCCGACGGTGATGGCCTGCACGGCGACGGCGACCGTCCCCGTCGCGAAGGAGATCGCCAGCCGCTTCGGGATGCGCGACCCGCTCCAGGTCCGCTCCGGCTTCGACCGGCCGAACCTCTCCTTCGACGTCGTCGCGCTCGAGGGCAAGGGCTGCACCGCCCGCCGCCAGGCGCTGCTGGAAGCGGGCCTGCGCGACCCCGCCAACAGGCCCGCGATCGTCTACTGCGGCACCCGCCGCCAGACCGAAGAGGTGGCGGCGGAGCTGCGCGAAGGCGAGATCGCCGCGGTCGCCTACCACGCCGGCCTCGCACCGGAGCAGCGGACCGCGATCCAGGAACGCTTCATGGCCACCGACACCGGCGTCATCTGCGCCACCAACGCCTTCGGCATGGGCGTCGACAAGGCCGACGTGCGCTCGGTCTGGCACGTGACGATCCCGACCAGCGTCGAGGCCTACTACCAGGAGGCGGGCCGCGCCGGGCGCGACGGCCTCCCCTCCCGGGCGACGATGCTGGCGCTGAAAGCCGACCTCGGCCGCCTCGTCCGCTTCAACGAACAGCGGGCCGGCGACCCCGAGCTGGCGATCGCCCGCGAGCGCGGCTGGCGCGCCTACCACGCGATCAAGGACTTCATCTACGGGACCGAGTGCCGCCGCCGCTCCCTGCTCGACCACTTCAGCGACCGCACCGCGGGAGCGCCGCTGGAGCGCTGCTGCGACGTCTGCGACCTGCTCGACTGGCTGCCGGACCCGGAGACGATCGCCATCAAAAGCTCCAGCCGCGGGACGAAGGCCGCGCCGCCGCCCGCCCCCGACCTCTCCCCCGCCGACGCGCCGTTGTTCGAGGCGCTGAAGGCGTGGCGCCTCGGCGCCGCTGAGGGCAAGCCCGCCTACACCGTCGCCAACAACCGCACCCTCACCGCGATCGCGACGACGCGCCCGACCGACGAGGGTTCGCTGATCGCGATCAGCGGCATCGGCCCCGCCTTCATCGAGAAGTACGCGCCGGAAGTGCTGGCGCTCGTCGCCGAGCACTTGCAGCCACTCGCCGAAGCGGCCTAGCCGCGCAAACCCGGTTGCACCACCTCCCGGCGACCCGAGGCCGACGGGGCGCGCTTGCGACCATTGGTGGCCCGTCGTGTCGGCCAAGGTCAAACTCGTCGCGGGGGCCGTCTTCGCCTGCCTGCTGCTGGGCGCGCTCGTCAGCGCGCCGGCGAACGCCTGGCTGCTCGCGCCGCCGAAGAAGAAGGTCTACTGGGGCGTCTCCGACACCGGCGACCCGGCTGACTTCGGCGAGTTCTCCAACGCGCTGAACAAGCACCCGGCGGTGATCCAGTCCTTCCGCACCTGGGGCAGCGACTTCGACGAGTCGATCCGCCGCTGGCAGATCGCCCGGGCGCGGCCGATGATCCACATCTCGACCGCCGGCCCGCACGGCGAGGTGATCACGCCGCGCGGCATCGCGCGCGGGAAGGGCGATGGGTACCTCGTCGACCTGAACCGGATCGCGGCGGAGAGCCGGCACGTCCTCTACATCCGGCTCATGGCCGAGATGAACGCGCATTGGAACCCCTATTCGGCCTTCGATGCCAGCGGGCGCTTTCGCGGCGCGAGCCACTCGACGCGCGCGTTTCGCCGCGCGTGGCGACGGGTCGTGATCGTCGT
>JALZHV010000221.1:0-623 GCA_030860625.1 Actinomycetota bacterium | reverse complement strand
GCGCCGAGCTGATCACCCCGGCGCAAATCGCCCAGGGCGACGGCGACTACTACCTCGTCCGCCTCAACCGGCTCTTCGCCAACAAGGAGATGCCCGCCTACGTGCGACCGCTCGGGGAGCCGAACCGCTGCCTCAACGCCTGGGCCGCCTACGACTGCGCCGGCGCCTCGCGCGGGCCCGAGCACAGCCCCCGCGCCTACAAGAAGGCCTTCCGCCGCATCTACGTGATCGTCCACGGCGGCGGCACCCGGGCGAAGATCAACCGCCGCCTCGCCGAAGCCGGGCTGCCGCCGCTGACGGTCGCGGTGCGCGGGCTGAAGAAGGCGCCGGTCGCGGTGATCTGGAGCCCGCTGCCCTCCGGCTCCCCCACCGTTCCGCACAACCGGCCGCGCCACTTCTACCCCGGCTCGCGCTGGGTCGACTGGGCCGGGACCGACTTCTACTCCGGCTATCCCGAATGGAAGTCGCTGACCGGGCTCTACCGCAAGTTCTCCGGCAAGCCGTTCGCGATCACCGAGTGGGCGGTCCATACCGGCGACGACCCGCGCTTCGTCCGCAAGCTGATGGCCTGGGTGCGCACGCACACCCGCACCAAGCTGCTCGTCTACTACCAGGACTTCGGC
>JALZHV010000220.1 GCA_030860625.1 Actinomycetota bacterium | reverse complement strand
GCGCTCGCCTGGCTGCGCTCGAGCTCGGCGTCGCGGCCGGCCAGCTCGGCCTCGAGCTCGGCGACGCGGCGTTGGAGGGCGACCAGCCGCGGATCCGGGCTGCCGTGACCCTCGCCTCGCAAATGGGCGCCGAGGAGCTGCTCGTAGGCGCGGGGGTCGGACATCGGAGCCTGGGGTCGATCCTATGATGAGGTAAGTGCGCCCCCGCCGCCGCTTCTCGCGCACCTTCTCCCGCGCCCGCTGGCCCGAGTACGGCCGGCTGCTGAAGACGGCCCTGGGCTACGGCTACCGCGTCGTCACCCTGGAGGAGTTCCTCGACGAACGGCTCCCCGACGGCGACGGCCCCGTCCTGATCCTCCGCCACGACGTCGACCAGCACCCCGCCTCGGCGTTGGCGATGTCCGACGTCGAGGTCGCCCTCGGCCTGCGCTCGACCTGGTACCTGCGCTGGCGCACCGCCCGCCCCGACGTAGTCGCCGAGTTACGGCGACGCGGCGGCGAGGTTGGCCTCCATTACGAGACCCTCTCCCGAGCAGCGCTAGAAGGAGCGAACCTGGGCACCAACGAGACCGAGCACCTCCGCCGCGGCCGCGATCTCCTGCGCGAAGAGATCGCCACCTTCACCGAGCTCCACGGCCCGATCCGCAGCGTCGCCGCCCACGGCGACACCCGCGCCCCCGGCGTCAACAACGGCGACCTCCTCCGCGGCGAGAACTGGCGCGACTACGGCGTCGACTACGACGCCAACGACGCCATGCGCCGCCACCGCCTAGCCGCCTGGCTCACCGACCGCTCCAGCGCCGAAGGCGGCTGGAGCAACGACACCGACCCCCTCGCCCTCCTCCGCACCAAAGCCACCCCACTCCTCTGCCTCACCCACCCCAACAACTGGATCTCCGGCCCCGCCCTCTGGCGCGACCGCCTCAGCGCCACCCTGCGCCGCGTCAACGACGTTCCGCCTTCTTCCACTCCAAAGTTAACCGAGGCCGAATCTATTAGGTAATGCCTATGGCCCCGTTCGACCCCTAGTAAACGCGCTGACCCTCGGAAGAAGTGTGACTGACGACCAGCGCATTAGCGCGAATCTTCGCTGTGACCATCTAAATCAGGGGATGATCCTGGTGCTGAGGCGCCAGGGGATTGCTCCGTTTTCGCACTCAGCAATGGAGCCATCTCCTTCCACGCTTCGATTGACGTCTGGATCGTTGGCCCCGCGGAGAAGACAGTCCAGATGACGAGGAGCGTGGTCCATACCGTCTGGATAGTTGGTGACTTTGCCAACTGAGCATCTTGCGCGAAGAGCACGCTACCCATTACTGCCTCCGTGGCACGGCGAATCGCACTAGGACCACCCACATCCAAGTGCTCGACAGCCTCCTCTACAGCCCGCAAACGTGAAATGACCAAATGCTTGACCTCGTCGGGAACGTCGTCGGCTGCTTGTACCCCATCGATGAGGTCGCGGATCTGCGACTTCAGCCGTTCAAGTTCATCCTCGTCGGGCACGACTCCTTCAGGCGCGATCGAGTGCAATTGGGCAGAGATAAGATCGAGCGCCTCAAGCGCAGCAACATCTGGTAGGACCTTCCCAAGAGCCCCACTGAAGGCGTGGTCCTGGGGGAAGATTGGCTGAGCCCAGGAAGCCCGGTAGCGTTGAACCGGCGGGAGCAACGCATCCTCGCCCGCACGATCCACTGCGTCTTGCGTCTGACGCACGAGATCCGCGACTCGCCCCAGGTGCACAACTACATCATCCGGTTCGACGCGCAAGACCGTTGCCCATGCGTCGAGGACCGAGATTCTTCGGTCTTGTTCGGCAAGCTTGGCCAGAAGCTCGTGAAGCCGACCTGCCGGATTATCGTAATAGGGCACCGGAGAAATCTAGCGGGGACGCCGCGGCATTGGTCTAGAGGTAAGTCAGACTTACCCCATTAGAACTATTTTGTTTATTTGTCTTCTCGCGCTGCAAAAATAGGCACATGCCAGGGGAATGGGGAACTACTGAGCACAGTCCGCGTCAACAACGCGCTGTCGGCGATCAGGCGAAACGGAAGCGCTGGTGGCTTGTCTTTGTTTGCTTGGTCGGGGCTGTACTCGCGTTCGCCGTGGCGATAGCTCCCTCCATCGTCCCGAAGGAGCACATTGGCACTTCTATCAGTGGCGAGTTGGCATCCACCGGACGAGTGGATCTCGAGTTTGAGAAGCCCCTGTCCGCAACGACTAGCCCAGTATGTGGCTGCATCCCGGAGCGGGCGAGAGCCGGATGGCGGGGAATCGTCTTTCCGGCCCGTCACATCGTTGTGCGGCGGCGGGCACCGGGAGCCTCAACCCACCGCTATAGGCTGCTCGCCAGCTCCTCTGTGCTCAACTGGCAAGGCGGCCTGGGGGGAAATGACCGGGGCCTTGAGCTGGAATATTCGATCTTTGAAAAACCAGCCGGTGACCCCCTGACGCTACCGGAGATCAAAGCGTTGATGTGGCGGCCTGACTGGGAGAAAGCCCGGGTCGATTCCGCCGAACTAATCGCACCCGCCCCTCTCCACGCAGCGTCTTTCGGGTTCGAGCCGGTTGCCGCGATCGGGCCCCCTGCCGGGACCACCTCGACGATCTCGTTTGAAGCTCCGGCCGTACGCCCGGGTGACGCGACGCTTCAGGTCAGTACCCGCAGTCGCTCGGTATCGAAGGGTGCGGCCGGCCCCGGGTCCCGCGAAGGGGCGTTGATCGACGTATTGGGTCCCACTGTGGCGATCTGGAGCAAGATCATGCCTAGCCGTTCCCTCCTTACCTACACGCACGTCTCGCCGATTTTTGAGGAAATCGGCGAAGAAAAGCGGCCCCTCCAGCCGTACCGGGCTGAAAGAATCGACCACTCCCCTTGGGAGCCGCCTGCTCCAGGCAACGTGCTGTGGCGGGTGGTGATCGTCAGGAGAGGCGCCTTTGCCGTCCGTATCGCCCCGGGACCGAACGTGGCCCCTCAGAAGGACAGGCTTTCCCACGGAGAGGAGATCGAGGTCACCGTGCCTCGGGTGGTTTCAGGGGCAAAACGGCTCGTGCCTGTATTCCGCCAAGCGCGAAGGACCCCATACATAAAAATCCCCGATGTCCCCCTCATCCCTCCAATCAATCCGTCGGATTTCGATGGCAAGCGAACGAAGCGCTGGCGAGTTTTCGACTACCCCTTCAAGCTTCCGCCGACGCCGCCGATCAGCGGGGTTAACGTATTCGGGCAGTTCGAGAGACTCCGCTTTCAAGCGGCACGTGGAAGCCTGACGCTGGGACCTGACCAACCCTTCGACCTAGACGCTGCGACGCCGCTAGCGCTCACGGATATTGAGGGACCGGGAGCGGTCGGTGAGCATCTCGTCATTCCTGTCCGGCTTGACTCCCGAACGGCAAAGGTCCGAATTCAAGGGAGGGCGAAGACGCTGATCAACGGTGATCCCTACCTGACCGAGCACCCTGCCTGGGTGCGCTTCGTCGACGGCGATTTCGTCACGGTGATGGCTGCGCTGCTTGGGGTCCTCCTTTCCGCCTTGGCCCTCGTAACCGGAGGCGCTCGGGCGCGTCGCGATTGAAGGCTGGCCCCCTAGCTCGACGAATACTTAGTCACTCCACCGGTTGCCGTAAGGGTAGGTGCCACATTTAGCGGACCTCGCTCCGGCTGCGGTACGCGGCCCAGAGGTAGTCGGACTCGACGGTGCCGAGGTCGGTGAGGATTGCGTCGAATTCGAGGATGAGGCGGACTAGTTCGGGGCGGCGGGCGAAGTTGCCCATGATGCGGGCGAAGAGTTGGTGGAAGATGGCGCCGCCGTAGGGCTTGACGGTTATGGGTTCTAGGTGGGCGTCGAG
>JALZHV010000219.1 GCA_030860625.1 Actinomycetota bacterium | reverse complement strand
ACCGTGATCTGCGCCCTCGGGGCGCTGCCGCCCGTCGCCGTCGCCAGCGGCGGCGAGATGCGGGCGGTCGAAGCCGAGGTCGACAGGCAGATGGCGCTCGACCTGCTGGCGCGACGGCTGGACGCGGAACGCCTGGTCGCCTCCGAGGAGCTCGTCGAGGCGCTCGGCTACGCTCGCCAGCAATGAGCGAAGGCGAGACCGGGGAGAAGATAGGAGTCGTTCTCGCCGACGACCACGCGGTCGTCCGCGGGGCGCTGAAGGCCCTGCTCGAGGGGCAGTCGGACCTGGCCTTGCTGGGCGAGGCGGGCGACCTCGCCTCGGCCCGGGCGATGGTCGCCGAGCAGCGCCCGCGGGTGCTGGTCCTCGACGTCAACATGCCCGACGGGCTCGCGGTCGACCACCTCGACGAGATCCGCGAAGAGGCGCCGGAGACGGCGATCGTGCTGCTGACGATGGAACGCGACCTGACCCTGGCGCGGCGGGCGCTCGAGGCCGGCGCCAGCGGCTACCTCTTCAAGGACGCCGCCCACCTGGAGCTGATCGAGGCCGTCCGCGCCGCCGCGGCCGGCGACCGCCACCTCTCCCCGGCGGTGGCGGCGGGGCTGAAGGAGGCGGGCGAGCGCGACGAGCAGCCGGTCCTCTCGGCGCGGGAGACCGAGGTCTTGAAGCTGATGGCGCTCGGGCACACGAACCGGGAGATCGGCGAGCAGCTCTCGCTCAGCGTGCGGACGGTCGAGACGCACCGAGCCCACATTCAGCAGAAGCTGGGACTGGGTAGCAGGCCGGAGCTGACGCGGTACGCGTTGGCGCACGGGCTACTCGACACCTAGGCGCTACGGCGTTGCTCAGAAGTTCCTAGGCTCCCGAGAAGACAAAGCCCCGGACGCATGCAAGCAGAGGCGAACCGGGGCATTCGCGGTTAAGTCTAGCACTGACTAAATGCCCCAAGCCCACCTGAAAGATCCCTGCATGCGGCCTGAGCAGGTCACCAATTGGCTCGGAGAGGCGCGGTTTCGCGCCTATCTGGAAGCCAGCGCCGGGGAGCACGAGAGGGCGGTGGCGCTCTACAACTGGAACGCGAAGATCTCCGCTGCCTTCCTCGAAATCATCTCTCACCTCGAGGTGCTGTTCCGGAATTCGATCGATCGGCAGTTCGATGCAACCGATCCGGACATCCCGCTCACGATCTTGAGCCCTGAGCCTTGGCTCTGCGACCCCACCCTGTTAACCGTGGAGAGTCGCGAAAGGGTCAATGAGGCAATCAGTCGGCTCCAGCGTGAGCGCAAGCCACCCACCCGTGATCGCGTCGTCGCATCGCTCTCCTTCGGCTTCTGGCAAGCGCTCTTCAGCGGGGTCTACGAGGACCTCTGGCGGACGAGGCTATCGAGCGCTTTCCCCCACGGAACCGGAAGACGCCGAGAGGTGGCGCGGCTCTCTGGTCCGATTCTGCACTTCCGCAACCGGATAGCCCACCACGAGGCGATCTTCTCCTCTGACCTGAGAGCTCGGCATAGGCAGATATCGACCCTGGCAGGAATCATCGATCCCGAGGCCGCGCGATATATCGAGGAAATTTCGCGGGTGGAGAAGCTGCTTCTCGAGATGCCGTAGGCCCAGGCGAGTACCTTCCCGCCGATGCTTTATTTCAGCCATCCGGCTTGTCTGGAGCACGACACTTGGGAGGGGATGCCGGGGCATCCGGAGCGGCCGGACAGGTTGCGGGCGATCGAGGGGGCGTTGGCGGAGCGGGATTGGCTGGGGTGGGAGCGGCGGGAGGCTCCGCGGGCCAGCGAGGAGGAGTTGATGCTGGTGCATCCGCGGGGGCACGTGGATGGGATTCGGGAGCTTTGTCGCCGCGGGGGCGGGGCGATCGACGGGGACACCTACGCGGGGGAAGTCTCTTACGAGGCGGCGTTGCGGGCGGCCGGTGGGGCTTGCGAGATGGTGCGGGCGCTGCTGCGGGGCGAGGCGGAGGTCGGCTTCTCGGCGTGCCGGCCGCCGGGGCACCATGCGGAGCCGGAGCGGGCGATGGGGTTCTGCCTGTTCGGCAACGTCGCGGTGGCGGCGGCGCTGGCGATCGCCGAGCTCGGGGTCGAGCGGGTCTTCGTCCTCGACTGGGACGTCCACCACGGCAACGGCACCGCCGAGGCATTCCGCAGCCGCGACGACATCCTCTTCGCCAGCATCCACCAGGGCGGGATCTACCCCGGCACCGGCGCCCGCGAGGACACCGGCTCGGGGCCCGGCGAGGGCTTCACGATCAACCGTCCCGTCCCGGCCGGCAGCGGCGAGGACGTCTGGCTGCCGCTGGTCGAGGACGAGGTCCTGCCGGCGGCGCGCCGGTTCGCGCCGCAGCTGATTCTGGTCTCCGCCGGCTATGACGCCCACCGCGCCGACCCGCTCGCCCAATGCGAGCTGGAGGCCTCCTCCTACGCCCGCATGAGCGAGGCGGTGCGCACCTTCGCCGCGGAGCTGGGCGTCCCGCTCGGGATCGTGCTCGAGGGCGGCTACGACCTCGACGCCCTGGCCGAGTCGGTGGTGGCGACGATGGCCGCGCTCGGCTGACCCGCCGGGAAATCCGCAGCAAATCGGCGGCCCTTTGCGGATGGTCGAAGCCGGACTTATTTGAAAACTGTCATGGATGCAAAGGAACGGTCCCTGCAAAGTTTTGATCGTCGGCGGCGGCGTCGGCGCGCTCGAGTCGGCGCTGGCGCTGCGCGACCTCGCCGGGGACAGGGTCGAGGTCGAGATCTGCGCCGGGCGGGCGGACTTCGTCTACCGCCCCTTCGCCGTCGGCGAGCCCTACGGCGCCTCCCGCGTCCTCCGCTATGACCTCAAGCGCCTGGCCGAGCGCTGCGGGGTCGGGTTCAGGCTGGAGAACGTCGCCTCGGTCGACACCGCGATCCGTTGCGCCACCGGCCACGACGGGACCGAGCTTCCCTACGACTACCTGATCGTCGCCCCCGGCTCGCGGCTGCTCTGGTCGGTGCCGGGCACCACCACCTTCTGGGGCGTCGCCGAGGAGCCGGAGATCCAGGAGATCGTCCAGCGACTGCGCGAAGGGCGGCTGCGGCACCTGGTCTTCACGCTGCCCGGCGGCAACGGCTGGTCGCTGCCCGCCTACGAGCTGGCGCTGCTGGCGGCGACCGAGCTGTCGAAGGCGGCGCTGTTCCGCACCCGGCTGACGATCGTCACCCCGGAAGCCGCCCCGCTGGAGATCTTCGGCCGACGCGCCTCCGAGGAGGTCGCCGAGATCCTCCGCCGCAGCGGCGTCGAGGTCGTCACCGGCGCCCACCCGGTCAAGTACGAGCGGGGGGCGCTCGAGGTTCTCTCGGGAGAGAAGATCGCGGCCGACGCGGCGATCAGCCTGCCGCGGCTGGAGGGGCGGCGGATCGAGGGGCTGCCCTACGACCCGAGCGGCTTCATCCCCGTCGACGAGCACTCGCGCGTGCGGGGGCTGGCCGACGTCTTCGCGGTCGGCGACGTCACCGACTTCCCGGTCAAGCAGGGCGGCATCGCCACCCAGCAGGCCGACGCCGCCGCCGAGGCGATCGCCGCCGAGCTCGGCTGCGAGGTCGAGGCCAGGCCGCTGGAACCCGTCCTGCGGGGGGTGCTCTGGACCGGCGTCAAGCCCCGCTACCTGTTCGGCTGGTTCGGCGACGGCGACGAGGAGACCTCGGTCGCCAGCGAGCGGCCGCCCTGGCCGATCGACAACCCGAGCAAGCTGATCGGGCGCTACCTGACGCCCTTCCTCTCCGGGCTCTCCGGGACTAGCCGCGCCGCTTCAGCCGCAGGGTGAGGTTGCGGCTGTTGGGCGCGCCGCCGGCCGGCTGGTAGGTGACGGTCAGCCGCAGCC
>JALZHV010000218.1 GCA_030860625.1 Actinomycetota bacterium | reverse complement strand
CCTCTCCAGACGCTCAACATCGAGCCATAGGCGAGATGTGTCTGGAGAGGCTCTCCCTCCCCGGCTAGCGCTAAGTAGCTGCTCGAGGAGCTACTTGATGACGGCGAGCGTGTCGCCGGAGGAGACTGCGGCGCCTTCGGAGATGGGGAGCTCCTCGACTTTGCCGCTGCGGTGAGCGGTGATCTCGTTCTCCATCTTCATCGCCTCGATCACGCAGATCAGGTCGCCCTCGGAGACTTCGGCCCCCTGCTCGACGGCGACCTTGAGGACGGTGCCCTGGAGGGGCGAGGGGAGGGCGTCGCTGGAGGCGCTGGGACCGCCGCCGCCTTTGCGCTCGCGTTTCGGCGGTTTCTTGCCGCCTGCGGCCGGGGCCGCGGCGACGCCGCCTGCGGGGGCCTCGCCGATCACCTTGACGTCGAAGAGCTTGCCGGAGACCTCGACCTTGTAGTCGCGGGTCACCACCTCGCCGCCGTCCTCCGAAGGTTCGGGCGGGCTGGCGTCGGCCGGAGCGGTCGTCTTCAGCCACTCCTTGTCTTCCATCAGGTCGCGGCAGGTCTCCCCGCGCGCCCACTGCTCGGTGGCGAGGATCGCCTTGTGGAAGGGGATCAGGGTGGTGAGGCCGCCGGAGTCGTATTCGTCGAGCGCCCGCAGCATCCGGCGCGTCGCTTTCTCGCGGTCGACGTCCCAGACGATGAGCTTGGCCACCATCGGGTCGTACATCGGCGTCACCTCGGAGCCGGCCTCGACGCCGGAGTCGACGCGGATGCCGGGGCCGGAAGGCTCGCGGTAGGACTCGCCGATCGGTCCCGGCGCCGGCGCGTAGTTCTTGTGCGCCGCCTCGGCGTTGATCCGGCACTCGATCGACCAGCCGTTCAGCTTCACGTCCTCCTGGGCGATCGAGAGCTGCTCGCCCGCGGCGATGAGGATCTGCTCGCGGACGATGTCGATGCCGGTGACCATCTCGGTCACGCAATGCTCGACCTGGACGCGGGTGTTCATCTCAAGGAAGAAGTACTCGTCGCCGACCTGCATCCCCTCGATCGTGCCGGCGCCGCGGTAGCCCACGGCAGCAGCCGCGTCGGTGGCGATTTTGCCGATCCGCTCGCGCATCTCCTCGTCGACGTGCGGGCCCGGCGCCTCCTCCACGACCTTCTGGTGGCGACGCTGCAGCGAGCAGTCGCGCTCGCCGAGGTGGATCACGTTGCCGTGCGAGTCGGCGAGCACCTGGACCTCGACGTGGCGCGGGTCCTCGAGGTAGCGCTCGACGTAGACGCGCGGGTCGGAGAAGAACTTCTCGCCTTCGCGCGAGGAGCCCTCGTAGGCCTCCTGGAGATCGTCGGGGGTCATCGCCACGCGGAAGCCCTTGCCGCCGCCGCCGCCCGCGGCCTTGCAGGCGACCGGGTAGCCGGCTTCGTCGGCCTGCCGGCGGGCGTCGTCGAGATCCTTCGCGACCTCGGTCGAGCCGGGGACGATCGGGACGCCGGCCTCCTCCATGATCTCGCGCGCTTTGGTCTTCGACCCCATCGCTTCGATCGACTCGGGCGGCGGGCCGATCCAGGTGATCCCCGCCTCGGCGCAAGCACGCGCCATGTCGGCGTTCTCAGCGAGGAAGCCGTAGCCCGGGTGGATCCCTTCGGCGCCGGCTTCTTTTGCCGTCTCGATGATCTTCGGGATGTTCAGGTAGCTCTCGGCGGGCACCGCCGGGCCGATCAGATAGGCCTCGTCGGCCTCGCGCACGTGGGGCGCGTCGCGGTCGATCTCCGAGTAGACGGCGACCGAGACGATGCCCATCTCCTTGAGGGTGCGGGCGACGCGGATGGCGATCTCGCCGCGGTTGGCTATGAGGACTTTCTGGAACACGGCGGCGCAGTCTATTTAGCTCGGCGGCAGAGGTGCGCGCCGACTGCTTCGAAGCACCTATTGCCGCTTGTAGCGGCTCGCTTCGTACTCCTCCACCCAGGCCGCCGAGCTGCGCCAGGTTCCGTCCGCCGCCTTGGCGGCCTTCAGCCTGCCTCTCATCGCCGCCACGCGCAGCGCATTCGCCGAGAGCTTCTCGGTCGCCAGTGCCGGCAGCGGCACGAGCCGAGCCGGTCCAGCGATCGCGGGAACGACGAACTTGTAGAGGTTGTCCAGGATCGCGCGCGCGAGGAACTCCCCCAGAGGACCGCAATCTCCCTGGTCGGCGCGCCGGAGCGCGCTCAGATAACGGGATCGATCGCCTTTGTAGATGATCGCCGGCGGGTACCCGAGACGGACCAGGAGGAGGTTGAGCACGAGCCGGCCAGCACGTCCGTTTCCGTCGAGAAAAGGGTGGACCTGCTCGAAGCGCGCATGCAACGTGGCCAGCGCCTCGGGGAGCTCGGCTTCATCGACCTTGCGCAGGGCCTGTGCATCGCCGATCCAGTCCCGCACGAGCATTGGGACCTGCGTCCACTCCGGCGGCTGCATCCCTCCAGGGAACGGCTCGATGTCGTGCTCCCGGAAAGAACCGGGACGCTCCTTCGCCGTGGCCTGCGGATGGGGAGCGACATCCCAGACAGGCGTCATCGCGAGTGAGTGAACCTCGCGGATCTCCCCCAGGGTGATCAACTTGCCCCCACTCCAGCCGGCCGGCTCTATCCCATGTCCGTAGACCCAGCCGGCCGCGTCCGCGTATCCGCGCACCTCGAGGTATTCGCTCAACTCCTTGTTGCCGACGGCTCGCCCCTGCTCGAGGAGTTGCTCCACCTGCTTGAGGACGAGGGTGTTCCCCTCGATCGCGGTCGAATGATGTGCCTCCTCCAGCCAGATCCCTCGCCAGATTCCCTCTGCCTCCTCGGGAGAAGGAAGTCCTCCCAGCCGGTCGCGGAGCTCCCCGATCTGAACTCGAAGCCGCTCAAAGACCGCCGCTCGCGAGGGCCTGCCGCGACGGCTACGCGTGCTTTTGTTCGGCTGGACCACAAACTAAATGTACAGAACAAATTCTTTTTTGTTCGGTTGCCAGACAATTAATGATTCCGAACAAACTCCTCTACGCCCAAGGTAGCTAGGCTGCGCGGCCATGTTGATTGAGCTGCAGTCGCACTCGACGGTTTCGGATGGACAGCTGCCTGCCGCTGAGGTGGTGGAGAAGGCTGCGGAGGCTGGAGTGACCACGCTGGCGCTGACGGACCATGATGCGATTGCGGGGGTTCCTGCGGCGCAGGAGGCAGCCGACCGGCTGGGGATCGAGTTGGTGCCAGCGATCGAGATGTCTTGCGTGCACGAGTACGCGGAAGACCTGCATATCTGCGGGTACTGGATCGACCTGGAGAAGATGGCTCCGGCCTGCGAGCGGGCGCAGCAGGAACGGCGCAACCGGGCTGGGGAGATCGTCGAGAACCTGCGACGGGAGGGGTTCGACCTGACGCTGGAGGACGCGATCCGCGAGGCGGGCGCCGCCGACTCGATCGGGCGGCCCCACATCGCCAAGGCCGCCGGCGCGACCGGCGACCTTGGTCCCTTCTTCGAGGAGTACCTGGTGCCGGGCGCCAAGGCGTTCGTCCCCCGCCGCTGGCCGACCGCGGAGGAGGCTGTCGAGCTGATCCGCGACGCCGGCGGGGTGGCCGTGATCGCCCACCCCTACTGGGACATCTCCGACCCGAAAGAGGTCGAAGACCTGATCCGCTCGCTCCCGGCCGACGGGGTCGAGACCTTCTACCCCAGCCACACCAAAGAGCAGACCGAACACCTGCTGCAGCTCTGCAACGACATGGACCTGACGCCGACGGGGAGCTCCGACTACCACGGGCCCACCCACAAGACCTTCGCCAAGTTCGGCGCCTACGACACCTACGGCCTCGGCGAGCCGAAGGTGCCGGCCGGACCGTCGGGCACCGTCTAAGCC
>JALZHV010000217.1 GCA_030860625.1 Actinomycetota bacterium | reverse complement strand
CCTGGGGCCACCCCAACCCGCTCGCCGAGGGCGAGCGCGCCCCGGTCGAGATGGCGATGACCGCCTCCGCCGGCGGCCGCGACCTCTCCCAGCGCCTCTCCAAGATCGAGACCGCGATTTCACGCCGGAAGACGATCGAGTTCACCTACTACACGATGGAGCGGGGCGAGACCGAAAAGCGCAAGGTCGACCCCTACCACCTGGTCTTCCGCGGCGGGCAGTTCTACCTGATCGGCCACTCCCACGAGCGCGACGCGGTGCGGGTCTTCCGCCTCTCGCGGATCCAGGGCAAGGTCGGGTACGCCTCCAAGGCCGAGCACGATTTCTCGCCGCCCGAGGACTTCGACCGCCGCGACTACGGCAGCCGCGCCGACTGGCAGCTGGGCGAGGAGCAGGGGACGGCGAAGATCTGGATCCGCGAGCGGATCGCCTGGCTGATCGAGCGCGACTACGGCACCTACGGCGAGCTGCGCCCGGCGAAGAAGTCCGACGGCGCCCCCGGCAAAGGCCGCATCTTCGAGACCAGCTACGCGTCGGAGCGCGAGCTGATCGCCTGGGTCCTGCGCTGGCGCCAGAACGCCCAGGTGCTGGAGCCCGCGGACCCGCGCGAGGAGGCCGACAAGCGGCGGGCGCTGCTGCGTCGGCGCCACGAGAACGGGTTCAAGCCGGCGCAGATCGTCGACCGCCCGATCGAGGAGCAGCCGAAGCGCAGCCGCTCCAACGGTCGCGGCGAGGCAGCGATCCGACCAGAGCGCTTCGCCCGCCTCGTCACCCTCGCCGGCCTGCTGATCGAAGCGGCGAAAAAGGGCGAGCGGCTGCAGGTCGCCGAGCTGCGCGAGCGGCTCGAGCTGACGGCCGAGGAGCTGCGCGAGGACATCGACCTGCTCAACGTCGTCAACTTCGGCGGCGGCACCTACGTCCTCTACGCGGAAATCATCGGCGACGAAATCGAGGTCGACTCGCAGCCCTACGGCGACAACTTCGCCCGCCCGGCGCGCCTCTTGCCGCTGGAGGCGAAGGCCTTGGTGGCGGCGATCGACCTCTTCGGCGACCACCTGCCGCAGTCCGACCTGCAGAGCGCGCGGCGCAAAATCGTCAAGGCGCTCGGCCACGACCCTTCCGAGGAGGGGCTGGAGATCGCCTCCGCCGGCGGCGGCGACGCCGAGGTCGCGCGGATCGTCAACCAGGCGATCGCCGAGAGCCGGATCCTCGAGCTCAGCTACTACAAGGAGAACGAGGACCAGTTCACCGAGCGGCGGGTCGAGCCCTACCGGCTCGAGAACGGCAAAGAGGGCTGGTACGTCGAGTGCTACGACCTGACCAAAGAGGGCGTGCGCCACTTCAAGCTCGACCGGGTCAAGGAGGCGAGGCTCTCCGACGACACCTTCGAGCCGCGGCCCGAAGTCGAGGAATTCGCCGGGGTCGAGGGCTGGATGACCCACGGCGAGGTGCCGACCGCCGAGGTGGCCCGGGTCTGGGTCTCGCCGGAGCGGGCGCGCTGGCTGCGCGAGGAGCGGACCGTGGTCGAGGAGCTCGAGGACGGCGCCGTCGTCGTCGAGCTGCCCTACGCCGGCAAGCCCTGGCTGGTGCGGGAGATTCTCCGCGGCGCCGGCGACCTGGTCGTGCTGGAGCCGTCCGACGCGCGCGAGGCGATCGCCCGCGAGGTCGAGGCAGCCTCCAACTGAACGAGGCGCCCGGCCATCCCGAGGTCCTGAAGATCGTCGCCCCGAACCCGGGGCCGATGACGCTGGAAGGGACCAACACCTACCTCTACGGCTCCGGCCCCTGCGCGGTGATCGACCCGGGGTCCGACGATCCCGGCCACCTTGAGGCGATCCGCGCCGCCGCCGAGGAGCGGGGCGGAATCGGCCTCGTCCTCCTCACCCACTCCCACGGCGACCACACCGCCGGCGCCGACCAGCTGGGCGCGGAGGTGGTGCTGCCCGAGGGGGGAGAGACCCACGCCGGCCTGCGCGCCCTCGCCACCCCCGGCCACGCCGAGGACCACGTCTGCTTCCTCGCCGAGGGCGGCGTCTGCTTCAGCGGCGACCTCGTCCTCGGCCTCGGCTCGACGATCGTCCCGCCCGGCGGCAACTCGCTCGCCGCCTTCATGGACTCGCTCGCCCTCCTGCGGGCGGAGGAGATCGAGCTGATCTGCCCCGGCCACGGCCCCTGGATCACCGACCCCGCCCCCAAGCTCACCGAATACATCGAGCACCGCCAGATGCGCGAGCACCGCCTCCTCGCCGCCCTCGACGCCGGCGAGCGCTCCCGCGCCCAGCTCCTCGCCACTGTCTGGGACGACATACCGATGGAGCTGCTGCCGATGGCGGCGATGGCGATGGAGGCCCACCTCGAAAAGCTCGAGGTCGAGGGGCGGTTGCCGGCGAACCTCACTGCCTGATATTACAGTCATATGCCTGTTATTCCGTGCATATGACCGAAATATCTGTCATCCTCCCCCCTATGGATCTTTCTGCGCCCTTTCAATCGATGTTCCCCACCGTCGATAGCGCTGTCCTGAGGGTGCTCACCCAGACGTCCAAGCCGCGGACGGGACGCGAGGTAGCAAGATCGGCAGGCCGGTCACAGGACGCTACGCAGCGGGTGCTCGACCGCCTTGTCGACAATGGCCTTGTGCTCAAGGACGAGGCGGGGAGGGCCCACCTCTACAGGCTGAATTGGGATCACGTGGCAGCCGAACCCATCGCTCAACTGGCGGATCTACGGTCAAGACTCTTCCAACGCCTGCGAGACGGATTCCGGTACTGGCACCCGATGCCATTCCATGTTTCGGTTTTCGGATCTGCGGCACGGGGCGATGGAGGCTTCGACAGCGACATCGACATCTTCCTGGTTCGTCCAGGGGAGGTCGATGAAGACGACGGAGAATGGCGGGCGCAGGTAGAAGCACTCGGAGACCAGATATTCGAGTGGACTGGCAATCACGCTGGAATAGCTGAGGTGGGCGAGGAAGAACTGGCTCGTCTTCGGGGAGAGCGGCCCGCGATCTTGGACAGTCTCCGGTCCGACGCTGTCGACATCGCCGGCTTTCCCCTTCGCTCCTTTCTCGGGAGAATCTGAAGGTGGCCGGCCGAACGCGTCCCTGCGACGCCAACCAGGCGAAGCAGCGGATGGCTCGCGCCCGAGAGTTCTTGGAGGTCGCAGAACTGGTCGTAGACGAGAAAGACCAAGACGCTTCGATCGTCTATGCGAGTTCGGCGGCGGCTCTTGCGGTGCTCGCGGGCATCGCTGCTTCGGACGCGGCCTGCTGCAAGGCTTTGGAGGAGCGGTCGCGCTCCGATAACCACCGCGATGCGGAGCAGCTCCTCGCTCAGATTACCCCTGGAGGCAAGGAGGCCGCAGGGGATCTTCGGGAGTTGCTGAACCTGAAGGACAAAGCGCAGTACGGCTTCTTGAAGATGAGCGTTCCCGAGGTGCGGAAGGTGATGCGTCGCGCCAATCGCTTGATCGATTTCGCCGTCGAAGTCCTTAGACGCTGAGCGAGCGGGTTGGCTGAGTAGCCAGTACCCTGGCCCGATGAAGCGGGCGGCGCGGGTAGGACTGGCGACGGGCGCGGTGGGAACCGGCCTGGTTGGAGCTGCCGCCGCCGTCCTCTGGCACCGGCTGGCGCGGCGGCCGCTGCCGCAGGTGAAGGGGACGATCACGGTCGAGGGGCTGCGCGGCGCGGTGCGGGTGCGGCGCGACCGCTGGGGTGTCCCGCACATTGAGGCGGAGGAGCGGGAGGACCTGCATTTCGCCGAGGGGTACTGCCACGGGCAGGACCGGCTCTTCCAGATGGACTTCTACCGGCGGGTGGTCGAAGGGCGGGTGGCAGAGATGGCGGGCGAGGAGGGGCTTGCGGTC
>JALZHV010000216.1 GCA_030860625.1 Actinomycetota bacterium | reverse complement strand
CCGCCAAACCCAGCCGCAAGAACAAGAAGAAAAAAGTCTCCCGGGTCACCCAGGCCCACGTCTTCCCCGGCTTCGACCCCGGCACCCTGCACGGCGACGCCGCGATCCTCGTCCTCTCCCGCCCCACCTCGGCGCCGCCGATCGCCCTGGCCGGCCCCGGCGACGCCGCCCTCTACGCGGGCGGGACGACCGTGCAGCTCGCCGGCTGGGGCCTGACCGGCGCCAAAGCGACCAAGACCCCGGACAACTTCCGCACCACGACGGTGAAGGTCCAGACCTCCCGCTTCTGCAGGCAGAAGACCCGCCCCTACTACCCCGAATACTCCGCCGTGGGGCAGTTCTGCACGCTCGATCCGCCGGCCAAGAAGACCGGCGGCTGCTTCGGCGACAGCGGCGGCCCGGCGATCGGCCGGCGGCCCGACGGCACCCAGGTCGAGCTCGGGATCATCAGCACCGGCGGCCCCCTCTGCAGCACCAAGCTGCCGAACGTGATGACCCGGGCCGACCTCGTCTCCACCTGGGTGGCGGAATGGATCGCCGCGGTCGAAACCGGCGCGCCCGCGCCGCCGGTCGATCCCAATGCGCCCTTCCCGAAGATGAACCGGCGAGCCGCCGAAGAATTCACCGCCTTCACCCTGATCTCCGGCTTCGGCCTCCGCTTCGAAGGCGCCCGCGAGGTCTTCGGCGCCTGCCGCCGCGCCAGCCGCAGCCGCTTCCTCCGCGAAGTCGCCTGGGTCTTCCGCCGCAACGTCTACTTCGGCCAGGTCTCGCCGTTCTACGTCCGCCGGCGAGGCGCGGTGGTCTGGAACAGCCACTACCGGATCGAATGGACCCCGGTGCGCTGCCTCAACGACCGCAATCGCGGCGCCCGCTGCCCGATTCGCGTCAAGCGCGGATAACAGCCCGCTCCGCGCAACAGGTAGCCTCGCGACGGTGACCCCAGGCTTCGCAAAGCTCGCCAGCGTCGACGGCAAGATCGCTCCTACCGCCGAGGCGACGATCGCCCTCGAGGACGACGGCCTCTACCGCGGCGACGGCGCCTTCGAGGTGATCCGCCTCTACGAGGGCAAGCCGTTCGCGATCGTCGACCACCTCGACCGGCTGGAGCGCTCGGCGGGCGCGATCGAGCTCAGCTTCGACCGCGGCGCGCTGGAATCCGAGATCGACGCCCTGCTCGCCGAGGCCGGCCCGGTCGAAGGGCAGATGCGGCTGATCGTCACCCGCGGCGGCCGCCGCATCGCCGCCACCGAGCCGATCCCGCCCCACCCCGAGACGGTCAGCCTCACCGCCGTCACCTACTGCCCGACCGTGATCCTCAACGGGGTCAAGTCGCTCTCCTACGCGGCCAACATGCAGGCGACCCGGATCGCCAAAGGCAAGGGCGCCGACGAGGCGGTCCTGGTCCGGCCCGAAGGCACCGTGCTCGAGCCCCCCACCTCCTCGGTCTTCTGGGTCTCGCCCGACGGAGCGCTGCGGACGCCGGCGCTTGAGGACGGGGTGCTGGAGTCGATCACCCGCGACCGGCTGATCAAGGCGCTCGACGTCGAGGAGGGGACCTGGAGCATCGAGGACCTGCGCGGCGCCGAGGAGGCCTTCCTCGCCTCGACGACGCGGGAGATCCAGGCGGTCGCCGCGGTCGACGGCAACGTCTTCGCCGCCGCCCCCGGCCCCCGCACCCGCGAGGCGCAGGAAGCCTTCGCCGAGACGCTTGGGAAAGAGCTGCGGGAACTCTGAGCATGGACTTCCAGCTCAGCGACGAGCAGGAGCTGATCCGCGAAGCGGCGCGCGAATTCGCCGAGCGGGAGATCCTCCCCAACGTCCGCGAGAACGACCGCGCCGCCCGCTTCGACCGCGAGCTGGCGCGCAAGCTCGGCGAGGTCGGCTTCCTCGGCGCGCCGGTCGCCGAAGAGTACGGCGGCCGTGGCCTCGACTACATCGGCTACGGCCTGATCGCCGAGGAGATCGGCCGCGCCGACTCCTCCGCCCGCACCGTCGTCTCGGTGATCACCTCGCTGGTCGCCGGGCCGATCGAGAAGTGGGGCACGGAGGAGCAGAAGAAGAAGTGGCTGCCGCGGCTCTGCTCGGGCGAGGGGCTCGGCTGCTTCGGCCTGACCGAGCCCGACACCGGCTCCGACGCCGCCAACCTCCGCACCCGCGCGAGGAAGACCGACACGGGCTGGTCGATCAGCGGCCAGAAGATGTGGATCTCGCTCGGCAACTACGCCGAGCTGGCGCTGATCTTCGCCCAGACCGACCCGGAGAAGAAACATCGGGGGCTGGCGGCCTTCCTCGTCCCCACCGACAGCGAGGGCTTCACGACCCAGGAGATCCACGGCAAGCTCGGCCTGCGCGCCTCCGACACGGCGGAAATCTCGCTTGACGAAGTCGAGGTGGGCGAGGAGGCGCTGCTGGGCGAGGTCGGCGACGGCTTCAAGGTGGCGATGAGCGCGCTTGAAAACGGCCGCTACAGCGTCGCCGCCGGCTGCGTCGGCATCTGCGAAGGCTGCGTCCAGAGCTCGGTCGAGTACGCGAAGGAACGCAAGCAGTTCGGCGTCCCCCTGGCCCGCTTCCAGCTGGTCCAGGAGATGATCGCCGACATGATCCTCCGTCGCGACGCGAGCCGGATGCTTGTCCTCCGCGCCGGCCTGCTCAAGGACGAAAAGAAGCCGAACGCGACCGAGACCTCGGTGGCCAAGCTCTACGCGACCGAGTCCGCGGTCGAGTGCGCCAACCTGGCGATCCAGGTCCACGGCGGCTCCGGCTACGTCGACGACTACCCGGTCGAGCGCTACCTGCGCGACGCCCGCGTCACCACCCTCTACGAGGGCACCTCGCAGGTCCAGAAGCTGATCATCGGCCGCGCCGCGACGGGGATCAACGCGATGCTGCCGCTCACCGAGGAAAGCTGAGCTTGGCCGAGCTGGTCGAGGTCTCGGTCGACGAGCACGGCGTCGCCCTGCTGCGGCTGAACCGCCCCGAGGCGCGCAACGCTCTCTCCCCCGAGATGCGGACCGAGATCGCCGACGAGCTCGAGGGCCTCGACGCCGACCCGAGCGTCCGCTGCGTCGTCCTGGCCGGCACCGATGACTTCTTCGCCGCCGGCGCCGACATCAAGGCGATGGCCGAGCGGCCGGTCGACGCCGCGCCCGATCCCAAAGGCATGGAGTTCTGGACGCGGCTGGCGGCGATCGGGACGCCGACGATCGCCGCCGTCTCCGGCTACGCCTTCGGCGGCGGCTGCGAGCTGGCAATGGCCTGCGACATGATCGTCTGCGACGAGAATGCCCGCTTCGGCCAGCCCGAGATCACCCTCGGGATCATCCCCGGCGGCGGCGGCACCCAACGATTGGCGCGAGCGATCGGCAAGCAGCGGGCGATGGAGTACGTGCTCACCGGCCGCCGCTGGGATGCGGAGACGGCCGAGCGCTGGGGCCTCGTCAACCGCGTCGTCGGCAAGGGCAGGTGGCTGGAGGAGGCGATCGAGCTGGCGCGGGTGATCGCATCCCGCCCGCCCGTCGCGGTGCGGCTGGCGAAAAAGGCGGTGCTGGCGGCGCAGGAGACCGACCTCGCCAAGGGGCTGCGGACCGAGCGCGAGCTCTTCGACCAGTCGATGGCGACCGAGGACCGGGTCGAGGGGATGACCGCCTTCCTCGAGAAACGCGAGCCCCGCTTCCAGGGCCGGTGAGGGTCGCCCGGATAGGCGTCGTCGGCGCCGGCACGATGGGCGCCGGCATCGCCCAGATCGCCGCTCTCGGCGGTTACGAGACCCTCCTCCACGACGCCCTCCCTGAGGCGCTTGAGCGGGGCATCGGGAAGATCGGCGAGGCGCTCGACAAAGGCGCCGCCCGCGGCCGCTGGAGCGAGGCCGACGCCGCCGCCGCGCGCGAGCGC
>JALZHV010000215.1 GCA_030860625.1 Actinomycetota bacterium | reverse complement strand
GTCTTGCGCAGGCCCTCGTTGAGATCGATGCTGGCTTTCCAGCCGAGCTCGTGTTCGGCGCGGCTCGGGTCGACGGAGACGCGTTGGACCTCGCCGGTGCGGGGTGGGGCGAACTCGGGCTCGAAGCTGTCGGTGTCGCCGAGCTCGCGGAGGGCATCGACCAGTTCGAGGACGCTGGTCTCGCGGCCGGTGCCGATGTTGATCGGGCCGGTGACGTCGGACTCGGCGGCGGCGGTCGCGGCGGCGACCACGTCGCCCACATATATGTAGTCGCGGGTCTGGGTGCCGTCGCCGAAGATGGTGGGGCGGCCGCCCTGCTCGAGGACGCCGCAGAAGATCGCGATCACGCCGGCCTCGCCGAGCGGGTCTTGGCGCGGGCCGTAGACGTTGCCGAGCCGCAGGGCAACGCTGGAGAGCCCGTAGAGCCGCTCGTACAGGGCCAGGTAGCCCTCGGCGGCGAACTTGCTCTGGCCATAGGCCGAGAGCGGCGCGATCGGCGCGTCCTCGGGAAGCGGCAGCTGCTGGTCGGCGCCCTCTCCATATATGGCGCCGCCGGTGGAGACGAAGACGACGCGGCCGCACTCGGCGGCGCGGGCGGCCTCGAGTACGTTGGCGGTGCCGCCGACGTTGATCGCGGCGTCGAAGGCGGGGTCCTCGATCGACTTGCGGACGTCGATCTGCGCGGCGAGGTGGAAGATCCGCTCCGGGCGCCGCTCGCGGGCCAGATCGGCGAGCGCGGCGCCGTCGCGGATGTCGAGCTCGACCAGCTCCGCCCCGTCGGAGAGCGCCTGCTCGAGGTTGACGCGGCGGCCGGTGGAGAGGTCGTCGACCACCGTCACCTCGTCGCCGCGCGCGAGCAGGGCATCGACCAGATTCGAGCCGATGAACCCCGCGCCGCCGGTTACCAAGCACCTCATAAGACGGTGATCCTATGCGGCACGGCCGACGACCCCTGCTACCCTCGCCGCCCGATGCGACTGATCGTCACCGAGAAGAACAACAGCGCCAAGAAGATCGCCGAAGCTCTCAGCAACGGCTCCAACAAGGCGGACAAAACTTTCAAAGTCCCCTTCTACACCTGGACCGACGACGCGGGCGGCGAGCACATGACCGTCGGCCTCAAGGGCCACGTGCTCGGCCCGGCCTTCCCCGAGGGCTACTCGAACTGGCAGAAGACCGACCTGCACGACCTGATCGACGCCGAGCTGATCAAGGAACCGACCGACAAAAACGTCGTCAAAGCGATCAAGAAACTGGCCAAAGAGGCGGACGAGCTGGTGATCGCCACCGACTTCGACCGCGAGGGCGAGCTGATCGGCCTCGAGGCGCTGGAGGAGATGCTCGACTCCAATCCCGATCTCGGCTCCCGCGAGGGCACCGCCGACGGCACCCTGCGGGTCCAGCGCGCCCGCTATTCGGCGCTGACCAAGGAAGAGATCGACCGCGCCTTCGACAACCTCGACGAGCTCTCCTATCCGCTCGCCAACGCCGGCGCCGCCCGTCAGGACATCGACCTGCTCTGGGGGGCGACCCTGACCCGCGCCGTCTCCCTCGCCAGCCGCCGCTTCGGCTCCAACTTCCTCTCGGTCGGCCGCGTCCAGAGCCCGACCCTGGGCCTGATCGTCGAGCGCGAGATGGAACGGCGCGCCCACGAACCGAAACCGTTCTGGGAACTCTTCGCCAAGTTCCAGCACCCCGACGGCAGCTTCGAGACCCACCACTCGGTCGACAAATTCTGGGAGAAAGCCGAGGCCGACACCGCCCTTGCCGGCACCTCCAGCCCCGGCACGGTGAAATCGGTGACGGCGCGCAAAAACACGCGCAAACCGCCGACCCCCTACAACACCACCGCCTTCAGCACCGACGCCTCCAGCCGCCTCGGGATCAGCCCCGCCGCCGCGATGCGAATCGCCGAGGACCTCTACATGGACGGCTTCATCTCCTACCCACGCACCGACAACACGGTCTACCCGTCCTCGCTGCCGACCCGGGAGCTGGTCTCCTCGCTGGTGCGGATCAAAGAGTTCTCCGCCGCCTCCGGCCTGCTCGACGGCGAGCTGAAACCGACCCGCGGCAAAAAAGAGACGACCGACCACCCGCCGATCTACCCGACCCAGGCGGTCCACCCGGGCGCGCTCGAGGGCTCCAAGCGGCGGGTCTACGAGCTGGTCGTGCGCCGCTTCCTCGCCACCTTCAGCCCGCCGATGATCACCGAGTCGACCCGCGCCGACATCGAGGCCGGCGACCAGACCTACTTCGTCCGCGGCTCGGTCGTCGTCGACCCCGGCTACGCCGCGATCTACACCTACGCCCGCTCCTCCGACGACGAGATCCCGAAGCTGGAGGAGGGCCAGACCCTGCAGCTCGACGGCGACCCGTGGATCGTCGACAAGGAGACCCAGCCGCCCAGCCGCATCTCCCAGGCGAAATTGATCGAGATGATGGAGGAGCGCGGCCTCGGCACCAAAGCGACCCGCGCCGACATCATCCAGAAGCTCTACGACCGCGGCTACGTTTACGGCAACCCGCCGGTCCCCTCGGAGACCGGGATCGCCCTCTACGAGGCCTTCAAGAACTACGTGCCGGCGATGGCGACGCCGGAGATGACCGCCCAGCTCGAGGCCGAGATGGACCGGATCGCCGCCGGCGAGATGACCAAGGGCGCCGTCGTCGGCGAGAGTCGCGACCTCCTGCACAAAACCTGGACCGAAATCGACGGCGCCCGCGAGGACCTGGCGAAAGTGATCTGGAAAGGGATGGACGAGGACCGCATCCTCGGCCCCTGCAAGGTCTGCGAAGAAGCCGGCCGCACCAAGGAGGACGGCTCGCCGAACATGCTGCGGATCATCCGCGCGAAAAAATCAGGCAAACGGTTCGTCGGCTGCACCGGCTGGACCCTCGACGACCGGGAGTCCTGCGACCAGACCTTCCCGCTGCCCCAGCGCGGCGACGTCTTCCGCCTCGAGGAGCGCTGCTCCGTCTGCGACCGCACCCCGCGCCTCAAAGTCGTGCCGTTCCGCGGCCGGCCCTGGAACCTCTGCCTCAACGACGACTGCGAGTCGATGCAGGAGATGAAGAAACGCCGGGCAGAGCGGGAAGCGGCCAAAGCCGCGAAAGCGGCGATGGAGAAGAAGCCGAAGCCGAAAGGCGACGAGGACGCGAAAGCGTCCAAAGCGGACACGGCGACGCGGAAGCGCAAACGCGCCAAAGCCGGCGCCAAAAGCTGAGGCTCCCGACGTTGTTCATCTCCCTCGAGGGGGTTGACGGTTCGGGGAAGAGCACCCAGGCGCGGCTGCTGGTCGAGGCGCTCGGGGAGGACACGGTCGCGATCCGCGAGCCGGGCGGGACGGATGCCGCGGAGCGGATCCGCGAGCTGCTCGCCGACCCCGGCGTCGAGCTGGAGCCGCTGGCCGAGCTGATGCTGTTCCTCGCCGCCCGCGCCGACCTCACCGAGCGGGTGATCCGCCCGGCGCTGGAGGCGGGCCGCTGCGTCGTCGCCGACCGCTTCTCGGACTCGAGCGTCGCCTACCAGGGAGCGGCGCGCGGCCTCGGTGTCGGCGAGGTGATCACGCTCTGCGAGACCGCCACCGACGGCCTCTGGCCGGACCTGACGCTGCTCCTGCGGATCGACCCCGAGACCGGCCTCGGCCGGGCCGAGAGCGACGACCGCTTCGAGCAGGAGGGCCTGGGCCTGCAGCAGGCCGTCGCCACCGCCTACGAGGAAATCGCCCAGATCGCCCGTGACCGCTTCGCCATCATCGACGCGACCGGCACGGTCGAGGAGGTCCACCAGCGGGTGATGGAGGCTGTGAATGAGCGCCGCGGCGCTGCTTGAGGCCACCGAGCACCAGTCCCGCGCCCGGGTCGCGCTGAGCGCGGCGCTGGCGGGGGAGCCCTCCCACGCCTACCT
>JALZHV010000214.1 GCA_030860625.1 Actinomycetota bacterium | reverse complement strand
GCCTCGAACGCGGTGTCGACCAGCGTCTCCCGCTCGATCTCGTCCTCGCGGACAAGCCAGAGAGCGAACACGGCTCCAGCGAAGGAGAGGAGCGCTCCCAGCAGGAGGATCTCGTTGAGGCCGTGGAGGAAGCCCTGTTCGGCGGCGTTCCTCGCGACGTCTTGAGCGCCTGCCGGCAGCCCGGCGACCGCCTGCGGAAGAGCTCCCGAGGAGGTTGCCTCCACCAGCTGCCGTGCTTGCTCCCCGTCGAGTGCTCCGTTGGCGGCTTGCTCCGTCTTGGAGGCGCCCGCCCCGAGGAAGATCGCGCCCCAGGCGGCGATGCCGACCGCGATCCCTACCTGGCGGAAGGTGTCGTTGATCCCGGCAGCCATCCCGCTCTGCTCCTTGGGGACGACGCTGAGGGCGACGTCGGCGATCACCGGGTTGAGCAGGCCGACGCCGACGCCGGCGATCAGGAACCCGGCCAGCAGCGCGGTCCACTCGGAGGTCATGTTCAGCCCCGACATCAGCAGCAGGCCGACGCCGGTCAGCGCCAGGCCGGCGCTCATCAGGTAGCGGGCCTTGACCTTCGCCAGCGCCATCCCCGACAGCGGCGCGACGACGAACGAGGCGATCGTGATCGGCAGGTAGCGCAGCCCCGCCTCGACCGGGGAGTGGCCGAGGAAGCTCTGCAGATAGAGCGTCAGGTAGAGGAACAGCGCGAACATCGACCCGGAGACCGCGAAGGCCGCGAGCTGAACGCCGGTGAAGGCGCGGCGGCGGAAGAAGCCGAGTGGCAGCATCGGCTCGGCGACCCGGCGCTCGATCGCGAAGAAGGCGACCAGCAGCGCCGCGGCGGCGGCGAGGGAGCCGACGATCGGGGCGCTGCCCCAGCCCTCGGCGTTGCCGCGGACCAGCGCCAGCACGAGGAGGAAGAGCGCGGTCGAGAAGGTGACGAGGCCGCCCCAGTCGATCCGGGTCGCGTTCGGGTCGCGCGACTCGGCCAGCTTCCAGTAGGTGACGCCGATCGCCGCGACCCCGATCGGCACGTTGAGCAGGAAGACCGACTCCCAGCCGAGGCCGTCGGTCAGCAGGCCGCCGACCAGCGGGCCGACCGCCACCGCCATCCCGATCGTGCCGCCGTAGATCCCCATCGCCATCCCGCGTTCGGGGCCGCTGGGGAACTCCTGGGCGACCAGTGCCAGGGAGACGGCGAACATGATCGCGCCGCCGACGCCTTGCAGGCCGCGGGCGAGGTTGAGGAAGGTCGGGTCCGGCGCGAGCGCGCAGAGCAGCGAGGCCGCCGCGAAGACGCCGAGGCCGATCGCGAAGACGCGGCGGCGGCCGAGCCGGTCGGCGAGCGAGCCGGCGGTGAGGACGAGCGCCGCCAGCGAGAGGGCGTAGGCGTCGATCACCCACTGCAGGTCGGTGAAGCTGCCGCCGAGGTCCGCCTGGATCGCGGGCAGCGCCGTGTTGACGACGGTGATGTCGAGCAGCAGCATGAAGGTGGCGACGCTGACCGCGCCGAGCGTCCACCACTTGCGGTTGGTCGGGGTCTGTTCCATCGGGGGTCTCCTGGTCATCGGGTACAATTCGTAAGGTAACCTTGTAAGGCTCCCTGACAACACGGCGACCTTATCAGGCTCCCTGACGAAATGTCACCCGGATCGAAAAATCCCCCCGCCGGCCTGCCTCTCCAGGCGTTGATGAGCGTCGTCTCCGAGGCGTTCTTCGCCGAGTTCCGCGACGAGCTGGAAGGGTCGGAGTTCAACGACATCCGGCCCACCCACGGCTGCGTCTTCCGCTACGTCCAGGGCGACGGCCTGCGCCTCACCGAGATCGCCGAGCTGGCGAACATGACCAAGCAGTCGGTGGGGGAGATCGTCGACGACCTCGCCGACCGCGGCTACGTCCAGCGAATCCCCCACCCCGAGGACCGGCGGGCGAAGCTGATCTGCCTCACCGAGCGCGGCGAAGCGGCCCAGGCCCACGGCCGCCGCCTCTTCGCCAAGGTCGAGAAGCGCTGGGCCCAGCGCTACGGCGCCGAGCGCATCGCCGGGCTGCGCGAGCTGCTCGAGGAGATCGCCGCCACCGAGGCCCCGTTCGCGGTGCCCGAGCTGGCGCAGCCCGAGCCGGCCAAGGTCTGACGCTCTCTACTGCTGGGGGTCGCTATCCGAACGTCCCGTCCGGGAGGAGATAGGTGATCACCTGGATACAACCAACCGGTCGCCCTTCAGCGGCTGTCTTAGAACACTCGGGCGGCTCGGGGTAGACGCCGGTTTCGATCTCGAACTCTTCGTACTCCGCCAGCAGTTCCCAGAATTTGTCGCTGTAGATGCTGCAGTCGCCCTCCACGAGCTCGCAGCGCGGGGTGACAGACGCCGGTTCCTCCGGGTCGGGTTCCGCTTCTTCCGGTTCCGCTTCGGGCGGTTCTTCAGGCGATTCGGGGTCGGCCGGCTCAGGCTCGGACGGTTCGGGACCAGGCGGCGGAGTGAGTGGGGCCGCCTCGGGCGGGTTCGCCGGGGCGAAGACGGCGGCAGGTAGCGGCGGGGCCGCTGCTTCCCCATCAGCAGGGCGGCTCTGCTTGCGCTGACGCTGCTTCTGCCCACATGCACGTCGCTTCGCTGCGGTCGCGCCTTTCCGTTTCGCGCAGTGCCGCGCGACTTTCGACTCCTTGGCTCCCTTGGCAGACGCCGGTCTCTCTCCCGCTGGGTCAGAGGCGGACGATTTATCGGCGGTTGAGACCTCCGCGTTCAAGCCGGCGAGAGCAAGAAGGAGCAGCAGGCCGAGCCACCCACGGCGGAAGACCAGCAAGACGCCACCTCTGTTCATGCTCCCTCGCTCCCCTTGCAAACGAATCAATACTCAGCAGTACCTTAATCCAACCCTGTCCATCTGGCAACTCCTACCGCCAGTTGTCTCGGCACCGCGTAGAAGGGGATCGAGATCTGGGCTCGAACTCCTCCCCATGCACCTCGACCTTCAGACCACCGAGAAGCTGACGGAGGGGCTCGCGACCCTCTTCTACGTGGCGATGGGCCTCGCCGCCCTGATCGCCCTCCTGGGCTCCCCCGGCTGGGCCTTCCTCACCCTCCTCCTCGGCGCCGGCGCCCTCGTCGTCCGCACGACGATCGAATCGCTGCCCCGCCGCCCGCGAGCCTGAGCCCCAACTCCGCTAGATTTGCCTCCCTGGGCCGCCACCGGCCCATCCGAGTTCCCTCGGGGGCGTAGCTCAGTTGGTTAGAGCGCCGGCCTGTCACGCCGGAGGTCGCGGGTTCGAGTCCCGTCGCTCCCGCTGCACTTGACGTGCCGCCGATCGCCGGCCGGCGCTCCACCTCGCCTCAACTCAGGGCCCTGGCGCCGAGGCTGATCCCGAAGGAAATGCCGCTGGCCACCAGTGCGATTACCGCGAGCTCCGTCGATCCGAGGAGATAGCTCGTGAGCGAGAGCAGCAGGGGCGCTCCGCCGGTGTAGAGCTCGGTCGATTTGGGGTTCTTGTCGTTTGCACTCACGGTGGTCTCCTTCTGAGGCCTTCGAGGGGATCGGCTCGGCGAGGACACTCGCTTCACCTCTCCACGGTTTGGTGCATAGGAGAATTTCGGCCCCGCGAGGGCCTGTCATTCGCAGCCCGGAAATCCGGGTCGCCAGCTAGCTGATCCGCTTCGGAAGCGGCCCGTAGGGCGGGAGCCCCTGGCGGTGCAGCTCGGGATCGATCACGAGCGGAAGGGGCGGGTTGGGCGGAAGCTGCTCGTGCCGGTCGAGGGGGGCCCAGACCCAGCCGTTGCGCTTGGCCGCGTGGATCGCCATCGCCCAGTTGTCGGGGTAGGACGTGCTCGGGGGCTGGGGGGTGCGGGGCATCTCCCTGATCTCCTCGAGCGCCCCCCGCATGGTGTCTTCCGTCACTCCCTCCCTCTGCAGCTCGGGCTGCTGGAGGATGGAGGCGCGGGA
>JALZHV010000213.1 GCA_030860625.1 Actinomycetota bacterium | reverse complement strand
GGGTCGGGCCGCCGCCGGGCACGACCGGGGTGGCCGGCACGTCGACGACGCCCCAGTCCGGTTCCGTGCCGCCCGCGGCGACCAGGCGCGGCGCCAGCTGGCAGAGCGTTTCGGTGCCGCCGGTCTGGGTCGGGGTCGGTGAGACCATCACGCCCTCGGGGGCGCTCCAGGCGATCATCGAGCCGTCCGGCGAGAGCCGCGGCCGGGCGTGGTCGGGCATGCTGACGCTGCACTGCGACTGCGGCACCGCCGGCGGCGGCCCGGTCATCTGCTCCAGCACCATGTAGTCGTTGCCTTCGAAGCCGACGCTGGTGACGATCCGGTTGGCGCGGATGTCGAGGCCGAAGACGGAGATGCCGCCGCCGTATTCGAACCAGCCGACCGGAGAGGCGCTGCCCTGTTTCTGGGCGTACACGGCGTTGAAGCTCTGGCCGACCATCGCCGCGTAGGGCTGGCCCGGGATCCAGCGCGGCGCCAGGTAGCCGACGTGGCAGTTGATCAGGCAGGGATTGGTCTGCCCCGGCCCGGCGACGAAGCCGACCCGCTGGTTCCCCTGGCAGGGGTTGGTGGAGCAGTCGAAGTGGCGGTAGTCGTAGACGATCATGCCGCCGTCGGGTGAGGCCTGGGCGCCGGTGAACGGCGCGAAGCCGCCGGCCCCGGAGCTCGGCAGGAGCCAGGAGGTGAGCATCTGCCCGTCGCGGTTGAAGAAGAAGGCAAACGACGAGGTGCCGTTCGATTTGCCGACGGCCATGATCCGCCCGTCATCCATCTGCGAGGGCGAGCGGTATTTGGCCTCAGGAGTGGCGTTGGCGGTGACCGGCACGTCGCGGCTGCCGTCGGGGGCGACCAGGCGGACGTTGCCGTCGGCGGCGATGTAGGCGATGCTGCTCGCCGAGGCGGCCGGCACCGCCGCCAGGGCGGCGAGGGCCACCAGGCAGAGCAAGGTGGAAAAGCGGGTCAATTTCGTCTCCTCGGGATGTCGTTGGTCAACGCGACCAGTTTCCCGAGAGTAGGGAACCGTGCCAATGGGGAGACCCCCTAACCGCGCCCCTAAAGTTTCTCCTTCAGCCGCAGCAGCGCGATCACGGTCGTCGCGTCGCGGATCTGGGGCAGCGCCTCCTCGATCTCGGCCAGCGGCAGGCGGACGACCTCGATCTCCTCGTCCTCGTCCTGCTCTCCGCTCGCCGGCGAGAGCCCGGTCGCCTCGTAGATCCACACCTTCTCGCTTAAGACGCCCGGGCTGGGATAGACGACGTGGAGCAGGTTCCACTCCTCCGCCCGCAGCTCCGCCTCCTCGGCCAGCTCCCGCTGCGCGCATTCCAGCTCGCTCTCCCCCTCGTGGTCGAGCGTCCCCGCCGGGATCTCCAGCAGCCGGTCCTCCTCCACCGCCTCGCGCGGCTGCGCGACCAGGTAAGCGAACTCCTCGTCGTAGGCGAGCACCGCCACCGACCCCGGGTGCTCGGCGACCTCCCGCTCCACCTCGTTCCCGTCCTCGCGCCGGTAGCGCTTGGCGACGAAGTCGAACTGCTTGCCCTCCTGCAGGGTCTTGGTCTCGATCAGCTCCATCGGCTGCACTCCATCAAACCGAACATCCGCTTGCGCCGCTCAGCTTCCAACCGCTTTGCGCCGAAGGTGCACCCGGTGAGTGTCGAAATCGGAACGCGGCGGGTGGCGGGACAGTACGTCCGCTCCCAGGTCCGGGACTACGCGATGGTCGAGCTGGGGATCGTGGTTGCCGCGGTGGCGGCGCTGCTCGTCGGCTGGCTGTTCCTCGGCGTCCCGAGCTGGATCCTGATCCTCCTCGAGCTCGGCGCCATCGCCGCCCTCCTCGGGGTCCGACCGGCGGTCGAGCGCGACATCGACCGCTGGCGGCGGGGCGCCGAAGGCGAGGAAGCCGTTGGGCAGATCCTCGAGGAGCTCGCGATCGACGGCTGGCACGTGCTCCACGACGTCACCTTCGGGCGCGGAAACATCGACCACGTCGCGATCGGACCCGGCGGGGTCTTCGCGATCGAGACCAAAAGCCATCGCGGCCAGATCTCCCTCGACCGGCTCGACCCGAAGATGCTCGCCCAGGCCTACGCCGAGAAGAAGACACTGGAAGAAAAGCTCGGCGTGCCAGCGCGGCCCTTGCTCGTCTTCAGTCGCGCCTACGTGATTGGCAGCGTGCCGGCGCAACGGCGCGGCGTGACCATCCTGCCGGCGCGGATGCTGCCCGGGTTCTTCTCGCGGCAGCGGCCGACGCTCTCACCGGAGGAAGCGCGCTCAACCCATGACCGGCTCGCCGTGATGGCAGGTCAGGCGCCGAGTCTGTCTCAGACCCCCCTATAGCGGCGTCTGAGACAGACTCGGTGTATCAACTCGAGGTCGGGAAGTTCATCGAGCCGGCGTCGGCGGGGCCGGTGGTTTTCTTGGTGCTGGTCTCGGGCCAGCGGCTGGTGATCGCCTTGCCGCGGGTGTAGAAGCGGATGCCCTCGGGGCCGTGGATGTGGTGGTCGCCGAAGAGGGAGTCCTTCCAGCCGCCGAAGGAGTAGAAGGCCATCGGCACCGGGATCGGGACGTTGATGCCGATCATCCCCACCTCGACCTCGCGCTGGAAGCGGCGTGCCTCGTAGCCGGAGCCGGTGAAGATCGCGGCGCCGTTGGCGTAGGAGTTGCGGTTGATCAGCTCGATCGCCTCGTCGAGGCTGCCGCTGCGGACCACCGAGAGGACGGGGCCGAAGATCTCGTCGCGGTAGACGGACATCTCCGGGTCGACCTGATCGATGAGCGTAGGCCCGACCCAGAAGCCGCCGCCGTCCATCTCCAGCTCGCGCCCGTCGACGGTCAGCCGCGCGCCCGCTTGCGCGCCCTGCTCGATGTAGTCGACGATCCGCTCGCGCGCCTGCGGCGTCACCACCGGGCCCATCTCCGAGGAGGGGTCGAGGCCGGGGCCGACCTTGATCTCCCGCGCCCGCCGCGCCACCTCCTCGACCAAGGGGTCGCCGATCTCGCCGACCGCCACTCCAACCGAGATCGCCATGCAGCGCTGGCCGGCCGAGCCGAAGCCGGCGGCCGCCAGCTGGTCGGCGGCGTAGCCGAGGTCGGCGCCAGGCATCACGATCGCGTGGTTCTTCGCCCCGCCGAGCGCCTGCACCCGCTTGCGCTTCTCCGTGGCGCGGGCGTGGACGTAGGAGGCGATAGGCGTCGAGCCGACGAAGGAGACGGCGGCGACGTCGGGGTGGTCGAGCAGCGCGTCGACCGCGACCTTGTCGCCGTGGACGACGTTGAAGACGCCGCTCGGCAGCCCCGCCTCGGCATAGAGCTCGGCGACGAGGTTGGAGGCCGACGGGTCGCGCTCGGAGGGCTTCAGCACGAAGGTGTTGCCGCAAGCGATCGCGACCGGGTGCATCCACATCGGCACCATCGCCGGGAAGTTGAACGGGGTGATGCCGGCGCAGACGCCGAGCGGCTGACGGAAGGAGTACGCGTCGACGGTCGAGGAGACCTGGTCGGAGTACTCGCCCTTCATCAGCTGCGGGATCCCGCAGGCGAACTCGACCACCTCGAGCCCGCGCAGGACCTCCCCCTTCGCGTCCTCCAGCACCTTGCCGTGCTCGGAAGAGACGACGCGCGCCAAGGTCTCGACGTTGCGGTTGAGCAGCTCGCGGAAGGCGAACATCACCTTGGCCCGCTTGCTGAGCGAGGCCTCCGACCACTCGGCGAAGGCGGCGCGGGCGGCCGCGACCGCGGCGTCGACGTCGGCCTGCGTGAACTCTGCGCCCGGCTTGCCGGCCCGGGCCTCGTCCTTCGCGTCGGTGCGCAGCGCCTGCGCGGTCTTCGAGCCGTCGCGGTAGATCGCGAGCGCCTTGACGCCGAGCTGCCACGCCTGCGTGTACGCGTCCGCGATGTCGCCGACCGTCGTGGTCTGCGGCATGTTGACCGTCTTCGAGATCGCGCCCGAGATGAACGGCTGGACCGCGCCCATCATCTTGATG
>JALZHV010000212.1 GCA_030860625.1 Actinomycetota bacterium | reverse complement strand
CCTACGGGTCGGGCGGAATCGCCACTTTGGCGGTCGGCGCGCCCGGCTAGTCTGGGTCCATGTGCGGGCGCTTCACCAATACGACCAAGGACACGAAGAAGCTCGCCGACCGCTTCCAGGTCGAGCTGGAGAAAGCGCTGGAGCGCAGCGGCGCGGGGGCGCCCGCGAAAGAGAGCGCTAAAGACGGGGCTGGGGCGAAGGAGAAAGCGCCGCCGGGGCTGGGGCGCTTCAACGTCGCGCCGACCCAGGAGATCCTCACCGTCCGCTCCTCGCCGGAGCCGGAGGAGGCCGAGCGGGGCGAGCGCGAGGCGCGGCTGATGCGCTGGGGGCTGGTCCCGGTCTGGGCCAAGGACCTCAAAGTCGGCTACCGGATGATCAACGCGAAAAAAGAGAACCTGACGAAGAGCAAGGCCTACGGCCCGCTCGTCGACAAGTACCGGCACCGCTGCCTGATCGTCGCCGACGGCTTCTACGAGTGGATGAAGGCCGAGGACCCCAAGCAGCCGCGCCAGCCCTGGCGCTTCACGGTCGACGGCGGCGAGCCGTTCGCCTTCGCCGGGCTCTGCACCCGCAAGAAGTGGGACGACCCCTCCGAGCGCGGCTACGACGCCGACGGCCACCTCTATACCTGCACGCTGGTGACGACGACGCCGAACGAGGTGGTGGCGCCGGTCCACAACCGGATGCCGGCGATCCTGCCCGGCCCCGAGGCGGAGGCGGCCTGGCTCGACCCGAACCTCAGCGCCGAGGAGGCGATCGCGCTGTGCGGGCCGCTGGACGCGGCGCGGATGGAAGGGAGCCCGGCCAACCCGGCGCTGAACAAGGTCGGCAAAGGGATGGAAGAGGGGCCGGAGCTGCTGGTCGCGCCGCAGGAGCGGCTCGACGTCTAGCTAGCCCTCTTCTTCCTCTTCGCCCTCTTCGGCTTCCTCTTCATCTTCTTCGCGTTCTTCTTCGTTCAGCTCTTCGGCCTCTTCGTCGATCGGCGGCGAGCGCTTCGCCAGCGCGACTTCGGTCCGCGTCGTTGCCTTGCCGGCGCTGGTTTCCAGCGTGCAGGCGATCTCGGCCGCGGGGACGGCGGTGGTCCGCCAGACGGTGAAGAAGGGCAGCTCCAGGTCCTTTTTGGGTTTCCCGGCGATGAAGTATTTGATCCGCTCTTCGCCTAGTTTGAACTCGGGCCAGTCGACCTTGACGCCCTGTTCGGTGGTGAAGCGGATCGGGCGGTCGGGGACTTCGAGGAGGGCGAGTTCGTGGCCGCGGGCGCTGAAGTCCATGTAGATCGTTTCCGGCACTTCCTGGCTGTAGATCCCCTCGTCGGAGGAGCGCGGGTAGGTGGCGCGCAGGTCGCCGCCGCTCTGGGCGACTTCGGTGCCCTGTTTCGTCTTGACCGCGCAGAGGACGCGGCCGTCGCCGATCGGGGAGCCGGCGGAGACGGTCAGCCGGGCGTTGGTGATGAAGAGCGAGTAGCCGCTGACGTTGGTGCCGGTGGCGCGGATGCGGGCGTCGCTGAGCCGCATCTCGCCTTTGCCGCCTGCGATCGCGACGGGTTTCGCGGCCTTGGCCGGGCTCGCCTGTACCCATTCCAGGTAGGCGGCTTCGCCCTCGCCCTTGCCGGTCGTGGCCAGGGCGGCGACCACGCAGGCGACGAGCCCCACCGCGATCACGATCAGGGCGCCGCGGGGCGGGCGGTCGTCTCGGGGGGTGGCCCGGGGAGACTCGTTCATCCAGCGCGACAGTATTGGAATCCGTCACAGATCCGCTAGCCGCGATACCTCGACCGGCTTCCGGGGTACGGTCCTCTCGTGGCAGGCAAAGTAACTCGACTGAACAGAGCGGAGCCGAAGCCGAGGGCGGTGGAGGTCCACGGCCGCGAGATGAACTTCATCGAAGCCGGTTCCGGCCCTGTTCTGCTGCTGATCCACGGCATGGCGGGCACCTGCGCCAACTGGGAATCGGTGATCGAGCCGCTGGCGATCCACCACACGGTGATCGCCCCCGACTTCCCCGGCCACGGTTCCTCGGCGCCGGGAGGCGGCGATTACTCGCTCGGCAGCCTTGCCAGCGCCCTGCGCGACCTGATGCTGACCCTGGGGCACGAGCGGGCGACCCTGGTCGGGCACTCGCTGGGTGGCGGCGTGGCGATGCAGTTCACCTACCAGTTCCCGGAGATGGTCGAGCGCCTGGTGCTCGTCTCCAGCGGCGGCCTCGGGCCCGACGTCAGCCCGATCCTGCGCGCAGCGGCGCTCCCGGGGGCGGAATTGTTCATCTCCGCCACGGCGGGTGTGGGGACTCGCGTCGGCTCGGTGATCGGCCGCGGCCTCGGCTACATCGGGCTGCGCCCCAACGCCGACGTGGCCGAAATCACCCGCGGCTACGCCACTCTCACCGACCCCGACCGCCGCAAAGCTTTCGTCGCCACCCTCCGCTCGGTGGTCGGCATGGAGGGCCAGCGCGTCGGCGCCCTCGACAAGCTCTACCTCGCCGAAGCCCTGCCGCTGCTGATCGTCTGGGGCGAAAACGACCCGATCATCCCGGTCGAGCACGCGCTAGAGGCCCACGAGCACCTGCCCAGCAGCCACCTGGAGATCTTCGAGGACACCGGCCACATCCCCCAGCTCGAGCGTCCCGGCCGCTTCATCGCCGTCCTCGAACGCTTCATGGCCGAAACCGAGCCCGCCCAGTTCGACCGCGACGAATGGCGAGCCCGCTTCAAGGCCGCCGGCTAGCGGCAGCAAAAAGACGCGCCCGGCAGGATTCGAACCTGCGACCTCTTCCTCCGGAGGGAAGCGCTCTATCCAGCTGAGCTACGGGCGCTCAACCGGCAGCTTAGCCCGTAACTCGCGTAGGCTCGCCGCGGATGGATTTGGCGGTGACTTTTCTTGGGACCGGGGGCTCGGTGCCCTCGGCGCGGCGCTCGACGGCGAGCGTGCTGGTGGCGCGTGGAGGGGAGCGGTTGCTCTTCGACTGCGGGGAAGGGACGCAGCGGCAGATGCAGCGGTCGCTGGGGCTGGTGCAGGTGGACGAGATCTACCTGACGCACTTCCACGCGGACCATGTGCTGGGGATTCCGGGGCTGCTGAAGACCTATGACCTGACCGACCGGCGGGTGCCGCTGAAGATCTACGGGCCGCCGGGGCTGACCGAGTTGTTCCAGGTCTTCGGGCCGCTGGTGGGGCGGCTGAAGTTCACGGTCGACCTGATCGAGCTGAAGACCGACGAGGCCGTTCCGCATGACGGCTACGAGGTGCGGCCGTTCGAAGCCGCCCACAGCGCCCGCGCCAACGGCTACGCGCTGGTCGAGGAGGACCGGCCGGGGCGCTTCGATCCGGACGCGGCTGCCGCGGCGGGGGTGCCGGAAGGCCCTGGCTACGCGGCGCTGCAACGCGGCGAGACCGTCGAGGGGAAAGCCGGACCGGTGACGCCGGACCGGGTGATGGGGCCGAGCCGCCCCGGCCGTACGATCGTGATCACCGGCGACACCGCTCCCAGCCCCGCCACCGTCTCCGCCGCGGCCGACGCCGACCTGCTGATACACGACGCCAGCTTCGCCGAGGAGGAGGTGCAGCGCGCCGCCGAGACCGGCCACTCGACCGTCGGCCAGGCCGCTGCCGTCGCCGCCGAGGCGCACGTGAAGCTGCTCGCCCTCGTCCACATCTCCTCCCGCTACCACGTCGGCAAGGTGATCGAGGAGGCGAAAGAGGTCTTCGAGCCGACGATCGCACCCCGCGACTTCGACGTCGTCGAGCTGCCGTTCCCCGAGCGCGGCGAGCCCCAGCTCGTGCCGGATGGAGCACGCGCGCGAGAGGGGTCGGGATAGGACCTCGCCGGAGCCTCCCCGCTGTTGCTCCGCCGAGGTCCTATGCCGACCCACCGCCGCCCCCGCTGCTACATTGGCGGCGTCCTTTAACCAGGTCCTGTGAGGCCAGGAAGGAAGCGAAACGAAGTGAGTGACAAGGTCGTGCTCGAGCACGATGATCTGA
>JALZHV010000211.1 GCA_030860625.1 Actinomycetota bacterium | reverse complement strand
GGGCGCAGGAGTGGGAGTCGGGGTCGGCGTAGGCGTGGGGGTCGGTTCCGGCGTCGGAGTCGGTTCCGGGGTGGGTTCCGGGGTCGGCGTGGGAGTCGGCGCCGGGGCCGTGTTCGACACGGTGATGGTCACTTTCGTCGTCGCCCGCACACCCTTGGAACCGTAAGCGGTGGCGGTGAGGGTGTGGCTGCCGTTGGAGAGCTTGGTGGTGTCGAGGGTGCCGGTGTCGCCGCCGTAGACGTAAGGCGCGGCGGTGTCTGAGTACTTGGTGCTGCCGTCGACGGCGAAGTCGATCTTGCTCGGCGCCCCGACGGTGAGGCCCACCTGCCAGACGATCTTGCCGCTGACTTTCTGCCCGTTGGCCGGCGACTGGGTGACGATCGCCAGTTCTTCCTTGGTCGCGGTGTTCGTGCGGGGAGCGGTCGGAGTGACGGTCTTCGTCTTGGTGATTTCGCTGCTGACCGCTTCCGCTTCGCCGATGCTGACCGCGGAGGCGCCGGCCGCGAAGATCGCGGTCAGGGCGAAGACGAGGGCGAGGACGGAGGCGAGGAGTCGAGTGCGGGCCATGCCCCGCTCATCGGTCCCCGCCCCGGTTGCTGGAGCCGGTTACAGCGGCTTGGACGTTTATCCCTGGACGGACGTCCGGCCCGCGACTGAGCCGTATAGGTCGACCAGGGCGGCGGCGCACTCGTCCCAGGAGGTGAGGCTGGGCGAGCGCTGCGGCAGCGGGCGGGCCAGCTCCTCAACGGCGGCCTGGGCGATCTGGTCGGGGGTCGCGTCGAGCGGGATGCCGCGCCCGAAGCCGTCCTCGGCGATCTCTCGCAGGCCGCCGGCTTCGGCGACGATCATCCGCCGCCGCGCGGCCGCAGCCTCAAGCGCAACTAGAGGGTGAGACTCGAACTCGCTCATCAGGACGACGAGGGAGACACGGCCGAGCAGGGCGGCCATGCCGCCGGGGTCGTCGGAGGGGACGCTGGTGATCTCTACTTTGTCGGCGACGCCTAGCTCCTCGGCCTGGCGGCGCAGCTCCTCTTCATAAGGGCCCTTGCCGACGATCAGCAGGCGCGCCCGCGGCTCGCGCTCGAGCAGGTGCGGGAAGGCCTCGAGCACGCGGTGGTGACCCTTGTAGCGCTCGAGCCGGCCGATCGAGGCGAGCACGGGGGTCTCCGGCTCGGCCGTCGCCAGCCCCGCGTCGGAGAAGCTGAGGTCGGTGCCGTTGGGGATGAAGACGAAGCGCTCGGGCGGGACGCCGAGCGCCGGGCCGTAGTCCTCGGGCTCGAAGCGGGCGATCGCGACGAGGCGGGCGGCCCGCCGCAGCAGCGGCCGCAGCAGCTTCATCTGGGCACCGCGGGCGCGGTTGCGGAACTCGTTGGAGTGGCCGCCGCCGTGGAAGGTGACGACGTAGGGGACGCGGAGGGTGAGCGCGCGCAGCATCGCCAGCGGCGCGACCAGCGTGTGGTAGCTCTGGACATGGACGAGGTCCCACTTCTCCCTCCCCATCTCCCGCCAGATCCCCGGCGCGAAGTACCAGTCGCGGCCGCGCGGCCAGGCGCGGACGGTGCGGATGCGGACGCCGTCGCGGGTCTCCTCGGTCGCCTTCGGCAGGTCGGGGTCGGTGCAGAGAACCTCGACGCGGACGCCGACGGCCGCCATCCGCCGGCTCACTTCCATCACGTGCCGCTCCACCCCGCCCTGGGCGAGCGGGCTGCGCGGGGTGACCATCAGCACCTTCGGGGCGCCGCCGTTGGAGCCCGGGTGGGCGGCCGAGGTGTCGTCGGGCTTGGCGATGCCGGTGCGGACGCGCAGGTAGTCGTAGGTGGTCGCCGCGAGGCCGAGGAAGATCATCGCCGCTTGGCGCAGGCCGTTGGCGTCGCCGCGCACCGCCGCCCCGAGGTCGCGGAGGAAGCCGAGCGGCAGCGTCTTGCGCACGTAGTCGCGCTCGGAGGAGAGGCCGTCGTCGCTGCCGACCATCCCGGTCAGCACCGCCTTCGAGCGGCCCTCGGCGCGGCAGCGGTCGACGAAGTAGCGCACCCTCCCCCGCGTCCCCGGGACGACGTGGTCGACGGCGGCGGCGGGGTCGTAGAGGATCTCCGCCTCGGGCCAGCGCTGGTGGACGCGGATGCTGAGGTCGGTCTCCTCGCAGCCGACCGGCAGCGAGCCGACCCGGCCGAGATCGTGGCTGAAGCCGCCGACGTCGATCAGCGGCTGGCGGCGGAAGGACATGTTGGCGCCGACCAGGTTGCGGACCGGTTCGAGCTGCCGCGGCATCCCCGAGTGGGTGCAGCCGACGACCCAGTCGAACTCGGGCGGGAACCAGCCCGGCTTGCCCTCGACCCAGCGCGGGCGCACGGTGCCGCCGGCGCCGAGCACGTTGGGGTCGGCGTAGGCCTCGGCGAGGCGCTCGAGCCAGTCGGGCCTGGCGATCGCGTCGTCGTCGAGGAAGGCGACGACCTCGCCGCTTGCCTCGGCGACGCCGGTGTTGCGGGCGCCGGAGAGGCCCTGCTTCTCGCGGTTGGCGACGACCTTGACGTCGGGCCAGAGCGCACGGACCTCCTCGAGCAGCTCCGGGGCGTGGTCGATCACCAGCACGATCTCGTGCGGGGGCAGCGTCTGCGCCCGCAGCGAGTCGATCGCTTCGGTCATGACCTCGAGGCGCTCGCGCGTGAAGGCGCAGATCACCACCGAGATGGTCGGCAAGTCACTCGGCACCGGGCGGATTCTGGCACGACTCCGGCGCCGTACCTGCGAGTCTTTGCCGGATGAGAATCATGATGCTGGCTCAGTCCTTCGCCCCGATCGTCGGCGGCGAAGAGCGCGTGGTCGAGGACCTGAGCCGGGAGCTGGTCTCCCGCGGGCACTCGGTCTCGATCGCGACGCTGCAGCAGCCGGGCGAGGTGCGGGTCGGCGAAGTTGCCGGCGCCCAGGTCCACCCGCTGCGCAGCACCAGCTATCGCGTCACCCACAGCCACCGCGACACCGAGCGGCGGCACGCGCCGCCCGCACCCGACCCGGAGACCGTGATGGACCTGCGGCGGGTGCTGCGGCGCGAGCGCCCGCAGGTGGTCCACGCCCACAACTGGATCGTCCACTCCTACCTGCCGCTGGCGCGCGAGTCCCAGAGCGCCCTGGCGCTCTCGCTGCACGACTACGGCCTGATCTGCGCGACCAAGCGGCTGCGGCGCAAGGACTCGGTCTGCGCAGGCCCGGCGCCGGTCAAGTGCCAGGTCTGCGCGAGCGAGCACTACGGGCCGACGAAGGGGCTGGTGGCGGCGTTCGGGACGCGCTCGTTCGAGTCGCGGCTGCGGCGCCATGTCGACGTCTTCCTGCCGGTCAGCTCGACGGTCGAGGAGCTCTGCCGGATCCGGCCCGACGAGGCCTCGCGGGTGATCCCGAACTTCATCGGCGAGCTGCCGGCGGCGCCGCTCGAGGACCCGCGGCTGGCGCAGCTGCCGGAGGAGCCGTTCATCCTCTTCTTCGGCGACGCGACCGAGGACAAGGGGGCCTGGCACCTGGCCGAGGCCTACGCCCGGCTCGAGAACCCGCCGCCGCTGGTCCTGGTCGGCCGCTGCTACATCCCAGAGCTGGAAGCGCGGCCGGGGGTGCACACGACCGGCGCCTGGCCGCACGCGCTGGCGATCGAGGCGCTGCGGCGGTCGCTGTTCACGGTGGCGCCGTCGCTGTGGCCGGAGCCGTTCGGGCTGGTCGCGCTGGAGACGGCGGCGGCCGGGAAGCCGATCGTCGCCTCGGACATCGGCGGGCTGCGGGACATCGTCGTCGACGGCGAGACCGGGTTCCTGCGCGAGGACGTGGACGAGATGGTGGAGTGCGTGGCCCGCCTGGGCGAGATCTCGCCCGCCACCTGCCGGGCCCGCGTGGCCGACAACTTCACCGCAGAGGTGATGGTGCGGGGCTACGAGAAGATCTTCGAGCGGATCGTGGGAGGCGGCTAGCGGCCCGCTCGACCAGGAAGGTGCCGACGACGGTCGGCAGGACCC
>JALZHV010000210.1 GCA_030860625.1 Actinomycetota bacterium | reverse complement strand
CCGAACGAGCAGACCCACGCCGGGCCGTCGTTCCAGAGCGTCCCGGCGTGCGCGCCCCCGCTTCCCTGCGCCACCGCCGCGCCGAGCGCGAGGGCGATCCAGCTGAGCGCCGCGCCGACCTCGACCCAGAAGGTCGGACGGCGGCGTACGGCCCGGAGCGCCCGCATCGCGATCGGCGGGGGAGGGCTTAGGAGTCGACCGAGAGGCTGACGCGGCCGATCTGGACCGGCGGATCCTCCGCGGGGGGCGCGGCGGCCCGGAACGACTCCTCGGTCTTCCCCTCCGGCGGCGCCAGCGAGAGCGGGCGGAAGGTGACTCTCACCTCTTCCTCGCCGAAGTCCTCGCCGCCGCCGAGGGACCGCAGCAGCTCCCCGACCTCCATGCTGTAGCGGAGGTTGTGCCCGTGTTCGTCGCCGCGCGGGTTGCGGGCTCGCTCGATCCCGAAGAAGGAGACGTTGCCGACGTGGTGTTTCGCCATCGTCTCCGCGTCCGGGTTCTCGGGCAGGTTCACGTAGACGCCGTAGGCGGTGCCGGGGTTCTGCTCGCCTTCGATGTCCTCGATGTTGAGGTAGAGGCGCCGCGGGTCGCTCACGCGCGAGGCCTCCTGGACCTCCCCCTGGGCGCGGTTGTCGATCGAGACGGGCACCGCCTCGGTGCTCCCCGTCAGCGTCACCTTTTCGGAGGCGCCGACGACTTTGCCGCCCCCGTACGCCTCTTCCGAGGTGGTGGGCGCCGGCTCTTCCGCTTCGCCCGAGGGCTGTTCGGCCGGCGGTTCCGGGGGGATTCCGGGGATCACGTCATAGGTGTATTCCAGATTCTGGATCGTGTCCAGTACCTGCTCGCACGAGAGTGACGCTTTTTCTTTGTCGACGTCGAAGAATTCGAATCTCTGATCCAGCCAGTTAGGGTCTTCGGGCTTGGGATGGGTGACGGCCCACTCGGCCCAGATGCGGTCGATGTTCGCGTGGTGCAGCCAGAAGATCGGGTCTTTGGCGGCTTCGTCGGGGTCGGTCATCCACCCTCCGGGCCCCCCGACCACGACATGGACGACGTTGTGGGGGGTCTGCTCGAGCGCCCCGGCCTGGCCCCAGAACTGTTCGTTGGGGGGCGCTTCGCCGCCGCCGAATTCGGCCACGCCGATGAACTGCGGCCGCCCCATCGCGACTTCGTCGGTGGTGACTTCGGGCGGCATGATCGCCCCTTCGTTGATCCCCGGCGCACGCTGTTCGACGTAGAGGGGGTTGCCGCCGTTCTGGCGGAAGGCGTCGGGAATGGAGGCGAACTCACCGTTGAGGCCGTAGTTCCAGTAAGGAAGTGCCCAGTCCTCCGGCCCGCCCACTTCGACCACCGCCGCGCGTACGATCCGCTCGAAGTAGTACAGGTACATGCGGTGCCAGGAGAGGAAGTACCAGCTTCCGTGTTTGCACTGGTTGTACAGTTCTCGCGGTTCGAGATGACTGCCGTGCATGCCCGCCTGGTACCACCAGCTCGTCGGGTCTGCTTCTTCCCGCCCTTTCATCACCTCCACGGCTCTGGCGTAGTACTCCAGGGTGTCATCTTCGAGGCTCCTGACCTCTTTCCGCACGAACACACCGCACCTCCCAGCGCTGAGTTACCAAAGAAAATTGAACGCTCAGCGACCCTAACACGTGGTAAGGGAACGCGTGTGTGTTTAAAAGATGGGGGCGGGCTAATGGGTAAGTTCGTCGATGTGCCTCGGCTACAATCGCCCGATGGGCGAGTTCCGCTACGAGGGGCACCGCATCACCTACGACGAGTACGGGGAAGGCAAACGCCTGATCGTCCTCGTCCACGGGCTGCTGCTGAACCGCCACATGTTCGACCGCCTGGCGCCGGCGCTGGCGGAGCGGGGGAACCGCGTCGTCACCATCGACATGCTCGGCCACGGGCGCTCCGACCGGCCCGAGGACCTGCGTCTCTACTCGATGCCGCTCTTCGCCCGCCAGCTGGTGGCGCTGCTCGACCATCTGGGGGAGGAGCAGGCGGTGGTGGGCGGGACCTCGCTCGGCGCCAATATCGCCCTCGAGGTCGCGGTCCGCTACCCCGACCGGGCGCGGGCGCTCTTCATCGAGATGCCGGTACTCGACAACGCCCTCTCCGCCGTCGCCGGCCTTTTCGCGCCGGTGCTGCTGGGGCTGAAGTTCGGCCGCCCCTTCTTCGAGGGGCTCTCGCTGGCGACCCGGGCGATCCCGCGGACCCACCACCTCGCCGACATCGCGCTGGACTGGGTGCGGCAGCGCCCCGGCCCGTCCCAGGCGGTGTTCGAGGGGCTGCTGTTGGGGGAGACGGCGCCCCACCGCGAGGACCGGGTGAAGATCGAGCACCCGACCCTGATCGTCGGCCACCACCGCGACCCGCTCCACCCCTTCAGCGACTCGGGGATGCTGATCGAAGAGCTGCCGAACGCGCGGCTGGTCGAGGCCAGCTCGATCCTCGAGTGGCGGATCAGCCCCGAGCGGCTCGACGACGAGCTCGCCGACTTCCTCGACGAGGTCTGGGCGCCGGACCTGCGGGCCGTGGCGACGGGCTGAGCCCGCTGTCAGACTTACTGGCCAGTGAGCCAAATCTCCGGCGACAAGCGCGTCGAACGCGACGCTGAGTTCTCGACGATCTCCGGCCAGGAGATCAAGCCGCTCTACACCGAGGCCGACCTCGAGGGCGAGGCCGAGGAGAAGATCGGCGAGCCCGGCGCCTATCCCTTCACCCGCGGGCCGTACCCCTCGATGTACCGGGGGCGCCTCTGGACGATGCGCCAGTTCGCCGGCTTCGGCACCGTCGAGGAGACCAACGAGCGCTTCCACTACCTGCTCGACCAGGGCCAGACCGGGCTCTCGACCGCCTTCGACATGCCGACGCTGATGGGCTACGACTCCGACCACCCGCGCAGCCTCGGCGAGGTCGGGCGCGAGGGCGTCGCCGTCGACACCCTCGCCGACATGGAGCGGCTGTTCGAGGGGATCCCGCTCGGCGGCGTCACTACCTCGATGACGATCAACGCCCCGGCCGCGATCCTGCTCGCCTTCTACGTCTTGGTCGGCGAGAAGCAGGGCGTCCCGGCCGAGAAGCTGGGCGGCACGATCCAGACCGACATCCTCAAGGAGTACATCGCCCAGAAAGAGTGGTGCTTCCCGATCGACCCGGCGATGCGCCTGGTCACCGACATGATCGAGTGGTGCACCGAGAACATGCCCCGCTGGCACCCGGTCTCGATCTCCGGGTACCACATTCGCGAGGCCGGGTCGACCGCGCAGCAGGAGCTCGCCTTCACGCTGAAAGACGGCTTCACCTATGTAGAGCGGGCGATCGAGCGCGGGCTCGACGTCGACGACTTCGCGCCGCGGCTCTCCTTCTTCTTCAACTCGCACATCGACTTCTTCGAGGAGATCGCCAAGTACCGGGCGGCGCGGCGGATCTGGGCGCGGGAGATGCGCGAGACCTACGGCGCCCGCAACCCGGAGTCGATGCGGCTGCGCTTCCACACCCAGACCGCCGGCGTCAGCCTCACCGCGCAGCAGCCGCTCAACAACATCGTCCGTACGGCGCTGGAGGCGCTGGCGGCGGTGATGGGCGGGACCCAGTCCCTGCACACGAACTCCTACGACGAGGCGCTGGCGCTGCCGACCGAGGAGGCGGTGCGGGTGGCGCTGCGTACCCAGCAGATCATCGCCACCGAGACCGGGGTGCCGAACACCGCCGACCCGCTCGGCGGCTCCTGGTTCGTCGAGAAGCTGACCGACGAGATGGAGGAGGCGGCCTACGGGTACTTCGCGCGGATCGACGAGCTCGGTGGGATGGTCGAGGCGATCCGCCGCAACTTCCCCCAGCGCGAGATCGCCGACGCCTCCTTCCGCTACCAGCAGGAGCTGAACGAACGGCGGCGGATCGTCGTCGGCGTCAACGACTTCACCCAGGAGGACGAGGACGAGACGCCGATCCTGAAGATCGACCCGGCCCTGGAAGGCAAGCAGCGCGACCGCCTCGCCGCCACCC
>JALZHV010000209.1 GCA_030860625.1 Actinomycetota bacterium | reverse complement strand
CCGCTTCTTTTAGAAGAGAGCAATAGACGACCCACACCGAAACAGGAGAAGCAATCCAATGAAGTACATCAAGATGCTCGGCCTCGCCGCCGTTGCTGCGATGGCCCTGATGGCCTTTGCCGGCACCGCCTCGGCGACCGAGCTTTACAAGCTCCAAACAGGCGCCGGCCCCGCCACACTCGGCAAAGGCACCGTGATAGAGACAAGCATGACTGGCTCGTCGAAAACGGAAGCTAGCGGCGAAGTCTTGGAAACATGCACCGGCGGAACGATGAAGTTTAAAGTAAGTAATGTCGGCAGCGCTACCGCAACAGTGTCCGGCAGCCTCGAAGAACTCACTTGGTCCGGCTGTACGAGGCCCACGGCTACCATCAGTCTCGGATCCCTTGAAATCCACCACATCGCCGGCACCACAAACGGAACCGTTACAGGTAGGGCCACCGAATGGACAATCAACGGCATCTTCGGGACCTCCTGCGCCTATGGCTTTGGTGCAGGAACCAACCTCGGAACGCTGCAAGGTGCGACCGCTCCTCACTCGCACGCCACCCTTGCTATCAATGCAGTGATTCCGCGGGTCGCGGGCGGCTTTCTATGCCCCAGCACTGTGGTCTGGAACACGAACTACACCACTACAGCCCCTACAGGGCTGGTTGTTGAGGCTAGTTAGACAGTACGAGCCATTCCGATTGATGGCCGGCTCCCACCGAGCGGCCCCATTTGCAAAAGAGGGCACCCCGGTCGAATTGACATAAGCCTGCCCCTTCTCTATCGTCATAGGATCTGTGTGCAGCAATGACGCAGGAGGGTGCCAGGGACCTATAGGGAGGACAGGGACGATGAGGCCAGGAGCGTTTAGAAGCTTGTCTATCGGGGTGTGCACGCTCGCCATTGTGTTGCTGGGCACGGCGGGTGGCGCGACTGCTCTCGCCGCTGAAACCCACGTTTTCGATCCGAATCTCTCACTGACCGGTGGCTGCGGCACCTCGCCGATCGACCCCGTGGCGGATCCCGGATGTCCGGACGTTCACGCCCCTAGTACGTTCTCTTCGCCCCGCAGTGTCACCACTGACTTCTATGGCAACGTCTATGTCGCCAGCTACGGAAAAGACTCGGCCAATGGAGCTGAAGGTCGGATCGACATCTTCAACGCGGAAGGGGTGTTCGTCGAGGAGATACCCGATTCTTCGGGTCCTAAGAGCTTGGCAGTGGATAGCGAAGGAAACCTATACGTGTTTTCGCACCGCTCTGGTACCGACGCCAAAATTCAGCGGTACGCGCCTACCGGCACTTATAATCCCGCAGGAGGCGAAATCGCCTACGACGATTCACCCACCCTCGTAGCTGAACACCCGAGCGCGTTCCTTACGGCAATCGCGATCAACCCTGAGAACGATCATCTCTTTGTCCACTGGGGGGTCTCTCTCTTCGAGTACGGCTCCGCAGCTGAAGAAAACAAACTGCTCGACGAAGATGTCGATGGGGAGGTCCTCTTTCACCAAAATGGCGCCGGGCTGGCCATCGATAGCGCGGGCAGGAGAATTTACGCGAGTGATCGCGGCTCGTCCCCGGGCTCATATGTGATCAGGGTGTTCGAATTGGACTCCCCTCACACTCTCCTTGCAACTATCGACGGTTCCACGCTTCCGACGCCGCTTCCTGACAAGTTTTCCCTCGCGGTTGACGAAGGAACGGGGAACATTTTCGTTTACGACGGGGAAATTGCGGACATCGTCTATGAGCTCACTAAAGACGGGACCTATGTCTCCACGATCGACCATCAAATACAGGGTGTCGTCGGAGGGCAGGTGGGGGTCGACAACGGTCCCTTCAGCCCTAACGGGGCGCTGAACCCTGACGGTCGCTACGTCTACGTTCCTTCTCATCCAGGGGGAGTTGGTCGCACGCTCGCTTTTGGCCCCGCGCCAAAAGAATGCCCCCCGGAAGTCGAAGCGCTCTCCTTCTCGGCGGTCAGCGAAGATGATGCACGGCTGAGTGCGACGCTCAACCCGTGCAACCTCGAAACCGAATACACCTTCGAGTTCGAAGAGGCCGAAGGATCTGCTGGCGCAGTAGTGGCTGGAGCGGGGAAACTGCCCCCCGGCAGCACGGGAGTGGATGTCTCCGCGTACGCTGAAGAGCTCTCAGCGGGAACGACCTACCGGTTTCGGATAGTCGCCAGTAACGCCAAAGGCAGCGACGAAGCGGAAGGCGAATTCACCACTTATCCCGCATCGGGCGGGGACGATCTCTGTCCGAACGAAGCGGTGCGCACCGGCTTCTCCGCCCTCCTGCCGGACTGTCGAGCCTATGAGCTCGTCACTCCGGCTGACACCAATGCCCGCGCTCCGCTCGGGGTTGGTTACCTAGGCGTCTACTTCACGACCCGTCATGCCTCTCCCTCCGGGAACGCGGTCTCCTTCCAAATCGAAGGCGGCTCTATTCCTGGAAACGAAGCGACCGGCTCTTTTGCCGGGGATCCCTATCTCGCTACCCGCGAGGCAGGAGGCTGGGGCACCTCGAGCGCTGGGCCAAACGGCACGGAAGCGGTTGCGCTGCTTCCGGGCAGCAACAGTCCCGACCAGGGTTATTCGTTCTGGACCACCGCCAGCGGCTCAGGGAGTGCTGCGATCGGAGGAAAACCCACCAGCTATGTCCGCTACCCCGACGGCCATTCCGAGCTGGTCGGGCGGGGCAGCATCGGGACCGATCCGCGGGCCGAGGGGAAGTTGATCAGCGAAAACGGCGGCCACATCATCTTCGTGAGCAGAACCTTTGGTGAAAAACAGACCGCCATTCAACTCGAGGAAAACGCCCCCCCGGACGGCACCGCGGCTATTTACGACCGCACCGCAGACGAAGTCACCCACGTTGTTTCGTTGCTGCCGGGCGACGTGACCCCCGCTGCCGGGCAGGATGCCTCCTACGTGGGCGCTTCTCTGGACGGGCTCGGCGTCGCTTTCCGGATCGGCTCGACTCTCTACCTCCGCTACGACAACGAAGAAACCTATGAGATCGGCGAAAACGTCACCTTTGCCGGCGTCGCGGAAGGCGGCGACCGCATCTTCTACGTCGAAGGCGGCAATCTCCTCGCCTTCGACGTCGAAGGCGAAGAAGCCATTCCCTTCAGCTCCAGCGGCGACGTCACCCCAGTCAACGTTTCCGCCGATGGCACTGCCGCGTACCTCGTCTCTCCTAGCGTCCTCACCGGGGAAGGACCGAATGGGACCAACCCCCAGGCCGGAAAACGGAACCTCTACCTCTCGCAAGAAGGCACGCTCAGCTTTGTCGGCACTGTTACCGACCGGGACGTGGAAGGGGAATCCGGCGGGAACATAGTCGTCGAGGGACTCGGACTCTGGACCGACGCTGTCGGTCCAGGTAGCTCCGAACTCCCGGGTCGCCTGGCTATCGATCCCTCACGAGTCACTCCTGACGGCACCGTCCTGCTGTTCGAGTCGAGGGCGAACTTGACCAGCTACGACTCGCAGGGGCTCGCCCAGGTCTACCGCTACGACTCGGTTGCCGGAACGCTGCAGTGCCTCTCCTGCAACCCCACCGGAACTCCCGCGGCCGGGGCGGCGAGCCTGCAGTCGATAAGCCAAGCACAGGGTGCTCCCGAGCCCCTCGGTCCATTCGCGATCGTCAACAACCTCCGTGCTGACGGCCGCCGTGCCTTCTTCCAGTCTTTCGATGCCCTGGTGGCGGCCGACACCGACGGTCTGCAGGACGTCTATGAGTGGGAGGCCAACGGCGTCGGCAGCTGCAAACGGCCCGAAGGCTGCGTCTACCTGATCTCCTCCGGCAGCAGCGAGCGCGTCGAGTACCTCTTCGCGGTCAGCGACAGCGGCAACGACGTGTTCTTCCGCAGTTCCGATTTGCTGGTGCCGGCGGACACGGATGAAACCCCTTCGATCTACGACGCTCGAGTCGGAGGCGGATTCCCGGAAGCCGCCGGCAGCAACTGCGAGGGCGAAGGCTGTCGACCTGTGTTGACTCCGACTCCGAGCATGCTGGTACCGCCTCCTCCCCCAGGCG
>JALZHV010000208.1 GCA_030860625.1 Actinomycetota bacterium | reverse complement strand
GGGCGACCCCGAGGCGCTGCTGCATCCCCTTCGACATCGCCTCGACCCGCTTCCCGGCGGCGTCGCCGAGCTCGACCAGGTCGAGCAGCTCGCGCCGCTCCGCCTCGCCCCCGGCCGAACCGGCGAGGCGCTGGTGCAGGCGCAACAGCTCGTCGGCCGTGAGCCAGCCCGGGAAGCGGAAGAGCTCGGCCAGGTAGCCGAGGGCGGCGCGCGCCTCGGGCGATCCTGCCGGCCGCCCCAGTACCTCGACCCCGCCGCCGCTGGGGCGGACGAGGCCGCAGGCAATCTTCGTCAGCGTCGACTTGCCGGCGCCGTTGGGGCCGAGCAGGCCGACCAGCTGCCCCGCCTCGACCTGGAGGTCGACTCCCGCGAGCGCCTCCTGGCGGCCGTAGCGCTTGTGCAGTTCGTGGACGGCGAGGACCGGCGCGGCCATCAGGCCGGCGACTCGATCTTCGGGAACAGCGGCGGCACCCGTTCGACCTGCTGGCCGCCCTCGCGCGAGCCGAGTTCGGCCAACGCGCGCCCCTCTTCGCCCAGTGCCGCCAACAGCGTCTCGCTCGTCCCCGGCAGGTAGGGATGAAGGAGGAGAGTCACCACCCGCAGCCCCTCGACCAGGTTGTAGAGGACTTCGTCGAGGCGCTCGGGGTCGGCCTCGTCCTTGGCCAGCACCCACGGCTGCGTCTCCTCGACGAAGCGGTTGAGGCGGCGCACCAGGACCCAGGTGACGTCCAGCGCCTGGCTCAACTCGGCCCGGTCGAGCAGCGAGCTGAAGCGCTCGACCGCGCCTTCGAAGTCCCCGGCGAGCGTCGCGTCGACCTGCGCCACCGGCACGGTGCCGTCGCGGTAGCGGTCGACCATCGCCAGCACCCGGCTGGCGAGGTTGCCGTAGTCGTTGGCGAGTTCGCTCTCGTAGCGCTGCTCGAAGCCGGCGGTCGAGATCGAGCCGTCCTGCCCGAAGCTGACCTCGCGGAAGAGGTAGAAGCGCAGGGCGTCGGCGCCGAAGCGCTCGATCACCTCGAACGGGTCGAGCACGTTGCCGAGGCTCTTCGACATCTTTTTCTCGCCCATCAGGAGATACCCGTGGATCACCATCCGCTGCGGCGGCTCGAGGTCGGCGGCAAGGCAGAGCGCCGGCCAGATCACCGCGTGGAACTTGAGGATGTCCTTGGCCATCACGTGCAGGTCGGCGGGCCAGAAGCGCTCGGTCAGGTCCTCCCCCTCGCGGGCGAACTTCAACGCCGTCACGTAGTTGAGGAGGGCGTCGAACCAGACGTACATCCGCTGCTCGGGGTCCCAGGGCAGCGGCAGCCCCCACTTCAGCTGCGGCCGGGAGAGCGAGACGTCTTCGAGCCCGCCCTTGATGAACGAGAGCGCCTCGTTGCGCCGGAACTCGGGCACGACAAAATCCGGCCGCTCCTCATAAAGACCTTCCAGTCGCTCCTGGAACGCCGAGAGCCGGAAGAACCAGTTCTCCTCGCGTTCTTTTTCCAGCGGGATCTCGTGGATCGGGCAGGTATTGCCCGGCCCCAGCTCCCGCTCGGTTTTGAAGTCGGCGCAGCGGGGGCAGTACCAGCCTTCGTAGACCCCCTTGCTCACCCAGCCGTTGTCGTAGACCCGCTGCATGATCTCCGCAACCTTCTCGGTGTGCCGCGGGTCCGAGGTGCGGATGAAGAAGTCGTTGGTGGCGTCGATCGTCGGCATCAGCCCCGCGAACTTCGCCGCGTTGGTGTCCGCCAGCTCCTGCGGCGAAATCCCCTGTTTCTTCGCCGCGTTCTCGATCGGCTCCCCATGCTCGTCGGTCCCGGTCAGGAAGAAGACGTCATCGCCCCGCTGCCGGTGGTGACGCGCCAGCACGTCGGCGGCCATCGTCGAGTACGCGTGCCCGAGGTGCGGCTCCGCGTTGACGTAGTAGATCGGGGTGGTGACGTAGTAGCTCTCGCTCATCGGGCAGCACCGTAGCGGTTGCGCCGCGGGCATCTGGTTCACTGCGACCCGTGGAGCACCCGAACGCCCAGCTGCTGCGCCGGCTCTTCGACGCCTTCGCCGCCGGAGACCGGGAGACGGTGGTCGCCGGCTTCGCCGAGGACGTCGTCTGGCGCACCCCCGGAAGCAGCGAGCTGGCCGGCGAATACGTGGGGCGCGACGCCGTGTTGGCGCAACTCGGCCGCAGCCACCAGCTGACCGAGGGCACCTACCGGATCGAGGTCGAAGAGATCATGTCCGGCGACCGCCACGCCACCGTCCTCTACCGCGGCACCGGCTCGCGCAACGACCGGCGGCTCGACCTCCGCCACCTCGCCCTCTACGAGATCGCCGAGGGCGCCATCCGCAACGTCTGGGTCGTCCCGCTCGACCAGCGCGCCTTCGACGAGTTCTGGGCCTGAGCCCACCCCCCGGACCGAAGTCCGGAGGGTGGACAGCCGGCCCGCGCTACGGCAGGACGGTGAAGACCTTCCTCACCGGCTTCGATTTCTTGCCGGCGCCGTTGACGACCTGGACGACGAGCTTGTGCTTGCCCGGGTCGAGCTCAGGGGTCTTGTACTTCTTGCCCTTCTTGCTGTTCTTGCCGCAGCCCTTGAACTTGCCCTTGTCGAGCTTGCAGCGGAAGCGGGCCGGCAGCTGGGCCGAGCGCAGCTTGAACACCGGCCGCTCGGCGCTGGTCCGCTTCGGGCCCTTGACCTTCGCGGGCTTCGGCTTCGCCGCGAGGATCGTCACCAGCAACGGCGTCCCGACCGTGCCGCCCGCGGAAGGCGCCGACAGGACGATCTGGAACTTGCGGTTCTTGCCCGCTTTGGGATCGCGCTTGATCGTCACCGGCAGCGAGGCGTCGGCGACGTTGTTGGCGAAAGCCAGCGTTCCAGCCGCGGGGACGAAGTCACGCCCGGACTTGGCGGAGCCGGGAACGGTGGTGAAGTTGACGTTCGCCGCGCCTTTGATCCGCGGACCGCGGACGACCGGAAGCGAGAGCGTCTGACTCTTGGCCGCGACTTTGATCGGACCGCTGTTGAATTCGAACGCCAGCGGGCAGTACCACTCGAGGCCGTCGGCGGCCGTCACAGTCAGGCCTTTGTTGGTCAGGGTGCCGGTCGTGGTATCGACGGTGAGCAGATGCGCCGGCGGTTCTCCGTAGTTGTTGAGGGCGGCGTAGAGGGTCGTCCGCGCACAGTCGTAAGCGGCGGCGCCCAAGGAGGCTTCGTTTTCAGTGAGCGGAGTCAGGAAGCCGCGGGAGGTCGGCACTCCAGTCGTGGTGTCGATCGTCCAGTACTCGCCTGAGCCGGCCGGGGGCGTGGGGTCGCCCTCACCGTCACCCAGCAGCCAGAGGGTGTCGTTGCGGTCGAAGGCGCTGCCGCTGCCGTAGGTGCTGATGTTGGCATCGCCGATTTTCGTCACCGCTCCCGTTGCCTTGTCGATGCGAACGAGGTTGTCTTCGGGCTCGTCCCACCAACCGAACAGCTCCCCGCTCGAGTTGAAGGAGATGTCGGCAATTTTCCTTTCCGTGCCGAGCGGGCCCACCACGGTTGCCGCTCCGGTCGCTGGATTGAGCATCAGCAGGGTGAGCGGGGCGATTGGGCTCTTGATATTGGAGACGCCGTAGAGGATCCCGGTGGTCGGATCCTGCGCGAGACCGGTAATCGCGAAACCGGTGTTACCTGCGGAAGTCGCCGCCCCGGTCGCGGGGTCGATCCGCCATAGCTCGGAGGGAGGGGCGACTTTCGACGAACCCGGCCCTTCCCCGGTCCCGCCGGTGGTCAGAAAGAGCGTAGGAGTCGGCAACGCGCTCGCCGCGGCCGGCGCCAGCAGCAGAGCTGAGACGGCGAGGCTCGCGAGCAGCAAGCCTCGGATGGATAGAGCTTTTGGAAGACTGATTCTGAAGTTCATGGGCCGCAGCATAGAGCGGCCCTCTGCCCGGCTAGCGCCGCGCCTCGCGGCCGGTGAGCGCCTTGTAGAGGTCATTCGCCCGCGTGCCGGTGAGCGCCGCGACCACGCTGGCGGCGGCGCGGGGGCGGGCGCCGGACTGGACCAGGTGGCGGAGGGCGT
>JALZHV010000207.1 GCA_030860625.1 Actinomycetota bacterium | reverse complement strand
GCCTGGCGGCGACGCTGACCCGGACGCCGCTGGTCCTGACCGAGGCCGACAGCCACATGGGCCTGGCCAACCGCCTGCTCGCCGGCCGGGCGCGGCGGGTCTGCCTCGCCTTCCCGATCGAGGGGCGGGAGGGGGAGCCCTACCTGGTGACGGGGCGGCCGGTGCCGAAAGCCGTTCTGGAAGGCGACCGCGCCGCGGCCCGCCGGCGCTTCGGAGTCGAGGAGGGCGCGCGCTGCCTGCTGGTCTTCGGCGGCAGCCAGGGCGCCCGCTCGGTCAACCTCGCCGCGGTCGAGGCCTTTGCTGAGCGTGACGGCCGCAAGTTCCACGTCCTCCACATCACCGGCCGGCGCGACTTCCCGGAGATCGAGCAGCGCCTCGCCGCCGCTCCCCACAACGATCGCTACACGCTGCTGCCCTACGAGCCGGACCTCGGCGACAGCCTCGCCGCCGCCGACCTCGTCCTCGCCCGCTCCGGCGGCTCGATCTTCGAGGTGATCGCCGTCGGCCGCCCGGCGATCCTCGTCCCCTTCCCGTTTGCCACCGCCGACCACCAGACCGCCAACGCCGAGTGGATGCGCTCGGGCGGGGCGGCGACGGTGATCCCGGACGCGGAGCTGGACGCCGAGCGGCTGGCGGCTGAGGTCGCGACGGTGCTGGGAGACGAGACGCGTCTGCAGTCGATGGCCGACGCCGCCCGCCAGATGGCAAAGCCCGACGCCGCCCGCTGCATCGCCGACGAGGTCTTGGGGGCGGCGCGATGAGCGAGCGCGACTGGGCGGGCCGGCGCCTGCACTTCATCGGCATTGGCGGCGCCGGGATGAGCGGTCTCGCCCTCGTCTGCGCCCGGCTCGGTGCCGAGGTCACCGGCAGCGACCGCGCCGACTCCTCTTATATGGAGCGCCTGCGGGCGGCGGGGCTCGAACCGACGATCGGCCACGACGCCGCCAACCTGCCCGAGGGCGCCGAGGTGGTCGTCTCGACCGCGATCGGCGAGGACAATCCGGAGCTCTCGCTAGCCCGCGAGCGCGGGGTGGAGCCGATCCACCGCGGCGAGCTGCTCGCCCAGCTCTGCGCCGAGAAGCGGCTGATCGCGATCGCCGGCACCCACGGCAAGACGACCACGACCGCGATGGCGGTCTGGGCGCTGCGCGCCCTCGGCGCCGACCCCGCCTTCTTCATCGGCGGCGAGGTGCCGGGACTGGGCCCCGACGGCGCCCCCGGCAACGCCGGCTGGGGCGAGGGGGAGTGGGTGGTCGCCGAGGCCGACGAGAGCGACGGCAGCTTCCTGCGGCTGCTGCCCGAGGTCGCGGTCGTCACCAACGTCGAGATGGACCACCACACCCGCTGGGGCTCGCTCGCCGATCTCCATGACGCCTTCGCCCGCTTCGCGACGCCGGTGCGGGGGCTGGTGCTGCCGGACGACGAGGAGATGGGCTGGCTCGCCGCGGCCGCCGCTTCCGCCGAGCAGGTCCGGTTCGATTCCGGCGCTCCCGGCCCGGAGGAGATGAGCCTGGCGGTGCCGGGCGAGCACAACGCCCGCAACGCCCGCGCCGCCCTCGGCGCGATCGAGCTGGCCGGGTTCACGACGGGAGCGGCCGCCAAGGCGCTCGCCTCCTTCCCCGGCGTCCATCGGCGCCTTGAGTTAAAGGGCTCGCGCGGGCCGGTCCATATATATGACGACTACGGGCACCACCCGACCGAGGTCCGCGCCGCGCTCTCGGCCCTGCGCGAGCTGGAGCCCTCGCGCCTCGTCGCCGTCTTCCAACCGCACCTCTACTCGCGCACGAAGGCGCTAGCGGCCGAGTTCGGCGCTGCGCTGGCGCTGGCCGACGAGGCGATCGTCCTCGATGTCTACCCGGCGCGCGAGGAGCCGGTGGGGGACCTGGCGGGCGTCAGCGGCCTCCAGGTCGCTCAAGCGGCGGCCGAGCGCAACGGCGGCAAGCCGGTCTGGTGGCTGCCGACGATCGAGCGGGCGCGGCGAGCGCTGACCGACCGCCTCGACCACAACCCCGAGCTCTACGGCGAGGGAACCGTGCTGGTGACGATTGGCGCCGGCGACGTCTTCAAGCTCGGCGAATCGCTGGTTACGGAGAAGCCGCGATGAGCGCGCCGCCCGAGGGAGTGCAGCGGGACTTCCCGCTGGCGCGGCTGACGACCGTCCGCACCGGCGGCGCCGCCGACTGGTTCGCCCGGCCCGGCGACGAGGAGGGCCTGGTCGCGGCGCTGCGCTGGGCGGATGCCGAAGGGCTGCCGGTCGGGGTGATCGGATCGGGCTCGAACCTGCTGGTCGCCGACGACGGCTTCCACGGCCTGGCGCTGAAGCTGAACGGCGAGCTGGCGGAGATGAAGCGCGAGGGCGAGCGAGTCGTCTGCGGCGGCGGCGCCCGGTTCCCCTCGGTCGCAGCGAAGACCCCGGCCTGGGGGCTTACCGGGCTCGAGTTCGGGATCAACATCCCCGGCACCACCGGCGGGGCGGTGCGGATGAACGCCAACGCCTACGGCGGCCAGCTCGCCCGCGTGCTCGAGTGGGTCGACGTCTGCACCGCGGCTGGCGTCGACCGGCGTGGGCCGGAGGACCTCGGCTTCTCCTACCGCCAGTCGAACCTGCGCGAGGGTGAAGTGGTGGCCCGCGCCTCCTTCCAGCTCGAGCCTGCCGACCCGGAGGAGATCCGGGCGACGCTGGCGAGCATGCGCGAGCGGCGCCGCGAGGCGCAGCCCTCGGGGATCAAGACCTTCGGCTCGACCTTCAAGAACCCCGAGGACGAACGGGCCGAGGGCCGTTCGGCCGGGCAGCTGCTCGAGGCGGCCGGCTGCCGCGGCCTCCGCCACGGCGGCGCCCGCTTCTCCGAGAAGCACGCCAATTTCGTCGAGAACGATCAGGGCGCCACCACCGCCGATGTGCTCGAGCTGATGGCGGAGGGGAGGCGCCGGGTCCACGACCGCTTCGGGGTCGAGCTGGAGCCGGAGGTGCAGGTGCTGGGCGAGGTCGAGTGGCCGGACGGCTGGGAGCTGTGAGGGGCCGGCTCCGACTGGCGGCGGCGGTCCTCGCTGTCCTCCTCGTCGCCCTCGCGGCCTACTGGTTCCTGCTCCGCCAGGACACCGCCGAACCGCGGGTCGCGGTCCCGGAGCTGGCGGCGACGATCGGCGCGGGCTCCGACGCGATCGGGGTCGCCGGCAACGGCGCGATCGTCCGCTGGCTGCCGCTGCCGGAAGACCCGCCGCTGCCCCGGCTCCCGCTCGACGAGCCCCCGAAGGGCGGTCGGGTCAAAGGCACGGCGCTCGAGCAGGTGCGGGTCCTCGCCGCCGTCCCCGACGCTCTCCGGCCCTACGTCGCGAGCAGCAAATTCGGCGAGAGCGGGGTGGAGGTGGAACTCACCACGGGAGTCGAAATCCTCTTCGGCGACGCCACCCAGGCGGAGAAGAAGTGGAAGGCAGCGACCGCGGTGCTGGCCGATCCGTCCGTGACCGCGCTTGATTATGTCAACGTGATCGCGCCCGGTAATCCGTCCTTCGGCGGGGAAGGCCACGAACTGCCGCCCGCACCCTGAAGCACGAAATGGCCGCTGGAAACCGCTCTAGCAAGCGGTGCTGGAAAGTCTCAAGTGGAGGGTGAGACTCGAAGAACCCTCAACCCAGGGTTGAGATACGAGCGTGCAGGATGGGTTTCGCTCGTTTGACAGAGGGGGAGGAATGCCCTACGTTCAAGCGCAATTTCCGTACTTGCACCGGCTCCCTCGAACCCTTGAGTGTTGCTGAAGACTCGGACGGAACAAAGGCTCAACTCAACTAGAAAGCTTTCAAAGCGCAAGGGAAACCGGGCGCGCTGGAGAAAATCGGGAGATGGAATCCACTTACCTCGCGGTCATCAAGGTCGTCGGCGCTGGCGGCGGCGGAACTAACGCGGTCAGCCGCATGATCGACGCTGGCATCCGCGGCGTCGAGTTCGTCGCTGTCAACACGGACGCCCAGGCGCTGCAGGCCTGCGACGCCGACATCAAGCTCTCGATCGGGCAGGAGTTGACCCGCGGCCTCGGCGCCGGCG
>JALZHV010000206.1 GCA_030860625.1 Actinomycetota bacterium | reverse complement strand
GCCGCTGCCTTCGCCGTAGAGGAAGGTCGGGCCGGGCAGACCGCCGACGAGGCCGTCGGCGCCATCGCCGCCGTAGAGCTTGTCGGCGCCGGGGCCGGACTCGATCAGGTCGTCCTCGGGGCCGCCTTTGATGACGTCATTGCCGAAGCCGCCGGCGAAGCGGACGCTGCCGATCGCCTCCAGCGTGCCTTCCACCCGGAGGCTGTCGTTGCCGGGACCGAGGTCGGCGGTCAGCCAGCGGCCGGGGCCGTTCGCGTCGCACCAGACGGTGAGGACGGTCCCGGGCGCGCGGGTGCAGCCGGGGCCGATCGCGACTCCCTTTTTCGCGGTGACGCTGAAGTTCTCGCTCGCCTCGTCGAAGGCGACGACGAACTGGTCGCGGCCGCCGCCGCCGACGATCTGCAGCCCGGCCCCGCCGCCGGGGGTCGGGTTGAGCTGCACGTAGGCGCTCGCTTTCGGCGCCGCTTCCTTGCCGCAGGAGGTGGTCCGGCCTTTCGCCCCCTCGCAGCCGTCGGTCCCCTGGCCGCCGTCGAGGAAGTCGAGGCCGCCGCCGCCCTGCAGCTGGTCGTTGCCGAGACCGCCGGCGATCCGGTTCGACGCCTTGCTGCCGATCAGCGTGTCGCGAAAAGGCGAGCCTTCGAGGTTCTCGAAGGCGAAGAGCTTGTCGTGGCCGTCGCCGAAGGCCTTGTGCGCTTTCAGCGAGACCCAGACGCCGCTGCCCTTGCCGCCGGCGCGCGCCGTCGCGAAGGAGGCGATATCCCCCTTGCCGGCGCCGCCCGACATGCGGTCGTAGCCGTAGTCGCCGTGGACGAGGTCTTCGTCGCCGGGGCCGCCGTTGACGATGTCGATGCCGAGGTCGCCAGCCACCTCGTCGCGGTCGCCGGGCCCGCCGAGAATCTTGTCGTCGCCGAGGGTGCCGCTGACCTGGTCCTCGTCGCCGGCGCCGCCGTCGACCTCGTCGTTGCCGCGGCCGCCGTGCATCCGGTCGGTCCCCGGACCGCCGCAGATCAGGTCGTTGCCGAGGCTGCTGTAGATGACGTCGTCGCCGAGACCGCCCCAGATCACGTCGCGTTCGGGCGTCCCCCGCAGCACATCGTCGCCGTCGGTGCCGACGATCTCCGCCTGCCGCCCGTGGCAGCGCGGCACGTCCTCTTCGTCCTGGGGTGCGGCTCCGGCGCCCACCGCGAAGACGGCAAGCGCGAGCAGCGCAAAAGCGATGATCCCCCTGGAGCGACTCACGAGGGCTGGATCGTAGACGGCCGCTCCGACCCAACCCCCGCGATCGCCATCAGGCGCTGCGGATCAGCTTCTTGTTGACGAACTCGTCGGCGCCGTAGCGGCCGAGCTCGCGGCCGAAGCCGGAGCGCTTGAAGCCGCCGAACGGCAGCTCGGGGGCGTCCGCCCCGACCAGGTTGACGTAGACCATCCCGGCTTCGATCCGGTCGGCCACCCGCTCGGCCTGCTCCTTGTCAGTGGTCATCACGTAGGAGCCGAGCCCGAACGGGGTCTGGTTGGCGAGCTCGACCGCCTCCTCCTCGGAGCCGACTTTGTAGACCTGCGCCACCGGGCCGAAGAACTCTTCCTGGGAGGCCTCGTCGCCCGGCTTGATCCCGGTGAGGATCGTCGGTTCGAAGAAGTTGCCGTCGCGCTTGCCGCCGGCGAGGACTTCAGCGCCATTCTCGACCGCCTTCTTTACCTGCTCCTCGAGCCGATCGGCCGCGGTCTGGGAGGAGAGCGGGCCGATCGCGGTGCCCTCGTCGGTCGGGTCCCCCGGCTGCGAGGCGGTCAGCTTCTCGCGGAACTTCTCGAGGAAGTCGTCGTAGAGCTCGTCGACGACGATGAAGCGCTTGGCCGCGTTGCAGGACTGGCCGGTGTTGTCGAGTCGCGCTTCGGCTGCCTTCTGGGCGGCCTCGTCGAGGTCCTCGGCGCCGAGCAGGATGAACGGGTCCGAGCCGCCGAGCTCAAGCACGACCTTCTTCAGGTGCTTGCCGGCGATCGAGGCGACCGCGGAGCCGGCGCGCTCGGAGCCGGTGACCGAGACGCCGTGCACGCACGGGTCGCCGATCACCCACTCGATCTGCTCGTTGGTCGCGTAGACGTTCTCGTAACAACCCTCCGGGAAGCCGGCGTCGTTGAAGATCTCCTGCATCGCCTCCGCCGATTCCGGGCACTGCGGCGCGTGCTTGAGCAGGATCGTGTTGCCGATCACCAGGTTCGGCCCGGCGAAGCGCGCCACTTGGTAGTAGGGAAAGTTCCAGGGCATGATCCCGAGCAGGACGCCGTAGGGGCTGCGGCGGATCACCGCCGTGCCTTCGCCTTCGGATAGCTGGATCGGCTCGTCGGCCATCAGGTCCTCGGCGTTGTCGGCGTAGAAGCCGTAGATTTCCGCGGCGAAATCGACCTCCATCAGGGCTTGCTCGATCGGCTTGCCCATCTCGCGGACGATGATCTCGGCGAGGTGCTGCCGGCGCTCGGAATGCAGCTCGCCGACCTTGCGGACCAGCTCGGCGCGCTCGGCCACGGAGGCGGAGGCGGGCCAGCTCTTCGAGGCCCGGTCGCAGCGGTCGATCGCCGCGCGGAGCTCGTCGTCTGAGATCTCCGGGTACTCCTTGACCGTCTCGCCGGTGGCTGGATTGACAACCGCGTAAGTGCTCATTCACTCCCCCTGTGGATGCTCGTTTCCAAAGCTCGTACTACCCCTTCAAGGTCTGTTCCAGCCCGAGGGCGTCCTCGACCGCTACGTACTCCATACCCACTCCCTCCGCCACCGCCGGGTGGGTGACCTTGCCGCCGGCGACGTTGACCCCGAGCCGCAGCCCGGGATCGCGCCGGATCGCATCGGCGACGCCGAGGTCGGCGAGCGCGATCGCGTAGGGCAGGGTGGCGTTGGTGAGGGCGTGGGTCGAGGTGATCGGGACCGCGCCGGGCATGTTGGTGACGCAGTAGTGGGTGATCCCGTCGACTTCGAAGGTCGGGTCGCGGTGGGTCGTCGGCCGCGAGGTCTCGAAGCAGCCGCCCTGGTCGATCGCGACGTCGACCAGCACCGCGCCGGGCTTCATCAGCGCCAGCTGCTCGCGGCGGACGACGTAGGGCGCTCGCGCCCCGTGGACCAGCACGGCGCCGATCACGAGGTCGGCCCGCGGCAGCATCTCCTCGACCGCCAGCTGGGTCGAGTAGACGGTGGAGCAGCGGCCGCCAAGGGCGACTTCGAGTTCGCGCAGGCGGTCGATCGAGCGGTCATAGACGAAGACGTCGGCTTCCATCCCGATCGCGATGAAGGCCGCGTTGATCCCGACCACGCCGCCGCCGATCACCATCACGTTGGCGGCCGCCACTCCCGGTACCCCTCCCAGCAAGATCCCGCGCCCGCCCAGCGGCTTCTCCAGCATGAAGGCGCCGGCCTGGGTGGCGATCTTCCCCGCCACCTCGCTCATCGGCGCCAGCAGCGGCAGCCGCCCGTGGGCGTCCTCGACGGTCTCGTAGGCGATCGCGGTGACGCCCGCCTCGCAGAGCCCCCGCGTCTGCTCGGGGTCCGGCGCCAGGTGCAAGTAGGTGAAGAGCAGTTGGCCGGGGCGCAGCATCGCGATCTCGCTCGGCTGCAGCTCCTTGACGTGGAGGATCATCTCCGCCGCTTCGAACACCCCCGGCGCGTCGGGGACGATCGTCGCCCCCTGGGCCTGGTAGTCGGCGTCGGAGATCGCGCTCCCCTCCCCGGCGCCCGCCTGCACCAGCACCTCGTGGCCGTGCGCGGCCAGTTCGCGGACCCCCGCCGGGGTGACCGCGACGCGGTACTCGTCGGCCTTGATCTCCGTCGGCACTCCGATCTTCATGAGACAAGCTCCCTCGCTCGCAGGGCCAGCCAGAACTCGATGCGGTCGTGGGCGCGCGAGAGGTCGCGGCCGGTCAGCTCTTCGACCTTGCGCATCCGGTAGCGCAGCGTGTGGCGGTGGCAGTAGAGCTCGCGCGCGGCGCGCTCCCACTGGCCGTTGTGCTCGATGAACGCCTCGAGCGAGCGCAGCAGCTCGCCGCCGTATTCGCCCTCGGTGCGCTCGA
>JALZHV010000205.1 GCA_030860625.1 Actinomycetota bacterium | reverse complement strand
TGCCGGGCCAGCGCGCCGACGTCTCGCTGCACGTGCTGGAGCCCGGCGCCACCACCGGCGGCCGCGCCGACCCGCCGATGCACGAGCCGGGAAGCCGCGAGACCGCCGTCGTCCTCGCCGGCACCCTGGCGCTGGTCGTCGACGGCACCCGCCACGAGCTTCTAGAAGGGGACAGCGTCACCTTCGACGCCGACCTTCCCCATCACTTCGAGAACGAAGGCCAGGAGGCGACCCGCTTCCTCGCCGTGATCGCCGCCGGCCTCAGGAGGTCCTAAAGCAATGCCGAAAACGATGTTCGACAAGATCTGGGAGGCCCACGAGGTATCGCCGGGGCTGATCTACATCGACCTGCACCTGGTCCACGAGGTCACCTCGCCGCAGGCCTTCGACGGCCTCCGCCTGGCCAACCGCAAGGTCCGCCGCCCGGACAAGACCCTCGCCACCGCCGACCACAACACGCCGACCGACGGGACGATGGCCGCGCGCCTGATCGCCGACCACCTCTCCCGCGTCCAGGTCGAAACCCTGGAGCGAAACTGCGCCGAGTTCGGCGTCCCGGTCTACTCGCTGGGCTCCGATCGCCAGGGCATCGTCCACGTGATCGGCCCGGAGCTGGGCGTCACCCAGCCGGGGATGACGATCGTCTGCGGCGACAGCCACACCTCCACCCACGGCGCCTTCGGCTCGCTCGCCTTCGGCATCGGCACCTCCGAGGTCGAGCACGTACTGGCGACCCAGTGCCTGGTCCAGAAGCGGCCGAAGACGATGCGGATCACCTACGCGGGCGAGCTGCGCGCCGGAGTCACGCCGAAGGACCTGATCCTGGCGACGATCGGCCGCCTCGGCACCGGCGGCATGACCGGCTACGCGGTCGAGTACGCCGGCCCGGCGATCGAGGCCCTCGGGATGCCGGGCCGGATGACGATCTGCAACATGACGATCGAGGGCGGCGGCCGCGCCGGGATGATCGCCCCCGACGAGACCACTTTCGAGTGGGTCAAGGATCGCCCCGCGGCTCCGGCCGACTTCGCCGCGGCGATGGCCCGCTGGCGCGAGCTGCCGACCGATCCGGACGCGAGCTTCGACACCGAGGTCGAGATCGACGCCTCGGGCATCTCGCCGATGGTCACCTGGGGCACCAACCCCGGCCAGGTGATCGAGGTCACCGACCGTGTCCCCGACCCCGCCGAGCTGGAGTCGCCCGCCGACCGCGAGGCGGCCGAACGCGCCCTCGCCTACATGGGCCTGAAGGCCGGCACGCCGATGACCGAGGTCGCCCCCGAACGGGTCTTCATCGGCTCCTGCACCAACTCGCGGATCGAGGACCTGCGCGAGGCCGCCGAGATCGTCGAGGGCCGCAAAGTCGCGGGCTCGGTGCACGCGATGGTCGTCCCCGGCTCCCAGCAGGTCAAGAAGGCTGCCGAAGCGGAGGGCCTCGACGAGGTCTTCAAGAGCGCCGGCTTCGAATGGCGCGAGGCGGGCTGCTCGATGTGCCTGGGGATGAACCCCGACACCCTCGACGAAGGCGAGCGCTGCGCCTCGACCTCGAACCGCAACTTCGAGGGGCGCCAGGGCAAGGGCGGCCGCACCCACCTCGTCAGCCCGAAAATGGCCGCCGCCGCGGCCGTCGAGGGCCATTTCGTCGACATCCGAGACTGGAGCTAGAGTATGCGACCGATTGACGTGATCGAAGGCAAAGTGTCGGTGCTGGACCGCAGCGACGTCGACACCGACCAGATCATCCCCAAGCAGTTCCTCAAGCGGGTCGAGCGGACCGGCTTCGGCGAGTTCCTCTTCTACGACTGGATCCGCGACGGCGAGATCCAGCTGGAGCCAAACCCGATCCTCGTCACCGGCGCCAACTTCGGCTGCGGCTCCTCCCGCGAGCACGCCCCCTGGGCGCTGGAGGACTTCGGCTTCAAGGCGATCCTCGCCCCGTCCTTCGCGGACATCTTCTACTCCAACTGCACCAAGATCGGCCTGCTGCCGGCAGTGCTGGACGAGGAGCACTGCCGCGCCGTCGCCGAGGCCGGGGAGGCCCGGATCGACCTCGACGACGAGACGGTCAACTGCGCCGCCGGCGTCTTCCAGTTCCAGATCGAACCGGAGGTCAAGAACCGGCTCCTCAACGGCCTCGACGACATCGGGATCACGCTCGAAAACGAGGGCGCGATCGATCGGTTCGAGACCGGCGCCACCGCCGCGGGCCCGGTCACGACCAGCCTGTAGCAGCGACCAGAAAGGGGCCGCCGTGCCCGACGATTCGAAGCAGCCGATGAACACCGGCGCCCGCGAGTGGGACGCCGAGACCTACGACGCCGTCTCCGACCCCCAGTTCGAGTGGGGGACGGAGGTGCTCGGGCGGCTCGAGCTGCGCGGCGACGAGGTCGCGGTCGACGCCGGCTGCGGCTCGGGCCGGGTGACGGAGCGGCTGCTCGAGCGCCTGCCCGAGGGCCGCGTGATCGCCGTCGACGGCTCGGCGGCGATGGTCGAGAAGGCGGGGGAGCGCCTCGGCGACCGCGCCGGCGACCTCGTCTCCGACCTGGTCGAGCTGGAGCTGGACGAGCCGGTCGATCTCGTCTTCTCGACCGCCACCTTCCACTGGATCCAGGACCACGACCGGCTCTTCCAGCGGCTGCGCGCCTGCCTGAAGCCCGGCGGCCGGCTCGTCGCCCAGTGCGGGGGCCAGGGCAACGTCGCCAGCCATGCGCGGGCGATCGCCGCCGTCGCCGCCCGTCCCGAGTTCGCCCAGCACCTGGGCGAGGCGAGGGGCTTCTGGAACTTCGCCTCGCCCGAGGAGACCGAGCCGCGCCTGCGCGCCGCCGGCTTCGCCGAGGCCCGTTGCTGGCTGGAGCCGAAGCCGGTCCAGCCCGCCGAGCCGCTGGAGTTCCTCCGCGTCGTCACCCTCGGCCCGCTCCTCGACCAGCTGCCGGAGGAGAAGCGCAAGCCGTTCGCCGAAGCGGTGCTGGAGCAGCACGAGCAGCCGCTGGTCCTCGACTACGTGCGCCTCAACATCGAGGCCGTCGCGGCCTGACCCAGATGCGTAGAGTGCCGGGACCTTGAGCGACGCGCCCCGCATAGTCGTCCTCCCCGGAGACGGGATCGGCCCCGAAATCGTCGCCGCTACGCGCGAGCTGCTCGACGCGCTCGGCGAGTTCTCCTACGAGGAGCAGCTGATGGGCGGCTGCTCGATCGACGAGCACGGCACCGCCCTCACCGAGGAGGTGCTGGAGACCTGCCGCAGCGCCGACGCCGTCCTCCTCGGCGCCGTCGGCGGCCCGAAATGGGACACCACCGACCCCGACGCGCCGCGCCCCGAGCAGGGCCTGCTCGGCCTCCGCAAGGGGATGGGGCTCTACGCCAACCTGCGCCCGGTCCGGCCCAGCCCGGCCCTGGTCAGCGCCAGCCCGCTGCGCGAAGAGCGGATCGCCGGCACCGACCTGCTGGTCGTCCGCGAGCTCACCGGCGGCATCTACTTCGGCGACTCCGGCCGCGAGGGCGACGTCGCCCACGACGTCTGCGAGTACTCGGCCGGCGAGATCGAGCGAATCTCCCGCACCGCTTTCGAAGCCGCCCGCCGCCGCGCCGAGTCCTCCGGCCGCAAGCCCAAGGTCACCTCGGTCGACAAGGCCAACGTGCTCGAGACCTCCCGCCTCTGGCGCGAGGTGGTCGGCCGCGTCGCCGCCGACTACGAGGACGTCGAGCTCGAACACCTGCTGGTCGACAACGCGGCGATGCAGCTCGTCTCCCGCCCCGCCGACTTCGACGTCGTCCTCGCCGAGAACCTCTTCGGCGACATCCTCAGCGACGAGGCGGCGATGCTGACCGGCTCCCTGGGGATGCTGCCCTCCGCCAGCCTCGGCGCCGAGGGCGCCCCCGGCCTCTTCGAGCCCGTCCACGGCTCCGCCCCCGACATCGCGGGCAAGGGCGTCGCCAACCCGCTCGCCACCTTCCTCTCGGCGGCGATGATGCTGCGCCACGGCCTCGGCCGCGGCGACGAGGCGGCCCGGATCGAGGCCGCCGTCGACGCGGTCCTCGAGCGCGGCCTCCGCACC
>JALZHV010000204.1 GCA_030860625.1 Actinomycetota bacterium | reverse complement strand
GAGCAGGGTCCCGACCAGCGCCAGCACCAGCAGGCCGCCGACCAGGCCGAGCTCGGCGAACGCCTCCAGGTAGAGCGAGTGGGCGTCGAGCACGGAGATCTCGATCTCCCGCAGTTCGTTCCAGGCGAAGCGGTAAGTGCCGGCGCCGTGCCCGACCACCGGCTCTTCGCCGAAGGCGTCGAGGGAGACGCGCCAGAATTCGTGGCGCCCGGCCCCGGAGAGGTCGCCGAAGTGTTCCTCGGGCTTGCTCGGGAAGGCGATGTCGCGGCTCGAGAACTGGTCCCAGGCGCGGCCGCCGACCGCGATCGCGGCGCCGATCGCCAGCACCGCCAGCCCCAGCGCCACCAGCTTCAGCGCCTTCGGGTCGCGGGAGAGCGCCAGCGCCCGCCCGGTCACTTCGTCGTCGCGCCTCTCGAGCCGGCGCAGGAGGGCGAAGAGCCCGAGCCCCAGCGCCGTCCCAGCGAGCAGGATCAGGAACACGGTCACCCCCTGGTCGACCGTCGCCTGCCCGGCGATGTTGTCGGCGACGCCGCGGTTGGCCTGCACCGCCAGCAGCGCCGGCAGGGCACCGACGGCGCCGATCGCGAAGGTGGCGAGCAGCCAGAGGCGGTCGTGGGAGAGCGCGATCAGGACGCCGCAGGCGACCGCCAGCGCCAGCAGGCCGCCGCGCGAGTAGGTCAGGTAGAGCGCGAGCAGCACGGTCGGCAGCGCCGCCACCGAGAGCCACCGCAGCGGCGCGTTCAGCGCGCGGCGGCTCATCCAGAGGCAGAACCCGGCCGCGATCCCGAAGGCGAGGCCGTTGGCGTTCCAGTAGCCGAGCGGGTAGCCGAGGCGCGCGTTGCTGCCGGGGCCGGGGCCGAGCCCGGTCAGCTCGGGGAGGATCCGGGACGCGAGGGCCAGCGCCGCGACCGCAATTAGGGAAATTCCGATGCCTTCAGCGAAACGTTGGCGTCTTTGGTCGGTTTGGGCGATCAGGAACGAAGCGACGAAGAAGCCGAGGTAGACCAGGACGCGGTCCGCTTCGGTGACGCTGAGCTCAACAGACCCGGACCAGAGAGATGAGAATGCTGAGAAAAGCGCCAGTCCTCCGATCAACCCCGTCGCCCAGTAGAACGGGCGGCCAAGATTCGCCCGCCCGGCCGCGCCGAGGGCGAGCATGCCCACGAGCAGCAGCCAGACCGCGAGACCGGCGATGTGGCGCTCGCTCAGGACAAACCCTCCTCCCGCCAGCGCCAGGCCGAGGATCAGGAGGAGCGGACTTATCAGCGCCGCTGATTCCTCTAACCTTGCGCGCCATGCCTCTGGTCCGCCACCTCCGCGGCCGTAGCTCGGCCCGACCTGGCTTCGCGCTTCTTTCAGTGCTTGCTGTGCTGGCATTGGCTTCTTTTCCGGCGCTGGCTCAGGCTGAAGAAAATTCGGGGATTCAGTACGAAACTGATGTACCAACCGTCCCCGATGACGGAAGTTCCAATATTCCTTCGAAGGATCCGGGCGGCTCCGATGCCCCTGACGAATCGGACCCCGACACCCCGACTTCCAATGCGCCTGGTGGGGCTGGAACCGGCGGCGGAGACGGCGATTCGGGCACGGGCGGCGGCGCCGACAAGGGCCAGACTAACCCAGGCTCAGGCGGGGGCGGCGAGCAGGGCGTCGGCGGCTCCAAGCCTGCAGCCGGCCAGGAGGGCCAGGCCAAGGCGATCGAGCTGACGCCCGCCTCGGACCTCTCGGCCTCTAACGACGACGAGGACTCTTCGCCGCTGGTCCCGATCCTGATCGCGATCGCCGTCCTGGCCGCGATCTCGGTCGGCGCCTTCTACTACCGGCAGCGCCGCCAGGACGACGCCGGTTCGCCCATCTCGCCGAAAGCGAGCTGAACCATGTCGAAAGCGAGTGATTCGATGAAGAGGATGCTGCGTGCCTGGAGCGCGATCGTCGCCGTGGCGGCGATCTTCGCCACTTTCGCCTCCGCCGCCCAGGCTCTCCCCGCCGGCTTCTGGGGTGTCGTGCCCCAGAGCCACCTGACCAACGAGCAGTTCCAGCGGCTCGGTAGCGGCGGCGTCGAAAGCATTCGCATCCCGGTCGGCTGGGCCTCGGTCCAGCAGACCCAGGACGGCCCGTTCGACTGGAGCGGCTTCGACAACCAGGTCGAAGAGGCGGCCAAAGCGGGGATCAAGGTCCTGCCGTTCCTCGCCGGGGCGCCGGAGTGGGCCGTGCCCCTGAAGCGGGTCCCGGGCGCCGGCGGCCTGGAAGCTTCCGCGCACCTGCCCGTCAGCGGCGCCGCCCGCGCCGGCTGGGCCGGCTTCCTGACCGCGGCCGTGGCGCGCTACGGCCCCAACGGCAGCTTCTGGGCCGAGCACCCGGGCGTGCCGAAGCGGCCGATCCGCCAGTGGCAGATCTGGAACGAGCCCAACTTCAAGTACTTCGTCGCCAAGCCCAACCCGGCCGAATACGGGAAGCTGGTGAAGATCTCCCACACGGCGTTGAAAGCCGCCGACCCGGGCGCGCAGGTCGTCCTCGCCGGGATGTTCTCGCGGCCGAAAGGGGCGATCAACTTCAGGACCGGCAAACACAAGAGCCTCAACTGGTACGCGAGCCAGTTCCTCGACCAGATGTACAAGCGGACGCCGGGCGTCAAGACCAAGTTCCAGGGCGTCGCGCTCCACCCGTACACGATCCGCGCCGCCGAACTGCCGGGCGTGGTCAACGAATTCCGCAAAGTCCTGACCCTCAACAAAGACGCGGGCAAGGGCCTCTGGGTCACCGAGCTCGGCTGGAGCTCCGGCAAGCCGAGCGCCGGCAACCAGTTCGCCAAAGGCCTCGGCGGCCAAGCCCGTGAACTGCGGACCGCCTTCAGGACCCTGCGCAAGCAGCAGGTGAAGTGGAGGGTGAAGAGCGTCTTCTGGTTCTCGGTCGACGACGCCCCCGGCGCCTGCAACTTCTGCGACGGCTCCGGCCTCTTCGGCGAGGGCTTCGTACCCAAGCCGGCCTGGAGCGCCTACGTCGGCTTCGCCGGCGGCACTCCGTAGCTAGATCCTGAGAAAAAAGGCGTACCAAGCAAAAACTTCAGGAGTGCTTTAGGCTCCCGCGCCAATCAGCCGCCCCGGGCGGCTGATTGGCAGGGATACATGTGATTAAAAGCCGCATTTTTTCTCGCCGCAAGCAGCCAGAGCCCGAAGAGGTGACCGCAGCCTCGCTACCCGGCGTGCCGCTCGCGCACATGCGCGACGAAGCGCCTTCTGGCGATTATCGGCTCATTTCCGAGTACTTGCTCCCCGAGAGTCGCCTACGCCGGCGGGAGACCACCTTTAACGCCTATGTCTCAGTAGTAGGAAGTCGCACGATTGAAGTCGACTTCAGCCTGCCGCTCGGTGACGGAGAGGGAGAGACTTGCTACGTGCCGGTTGCCTACTTCCCGAAGAACGAGGTCGCGCCCTCGCTGGAAGTGAAGGACGCTACTGGTCGTGTTCTCGCGGTTCCGACCAAGCGCGAGAACATGGCTCTTACTCAGAACGCCATTGGGGAGCTTGTAGCAGACGGTGCTCTCACCTTGAGCGACCCGGAGCGAAGCAAGAAGCTGATTCGCGAAGTGGTAGTGCACGAGCCGCTGCCTGCTCGTGTCTCACGAATTCTCCTACAGCGCCACGAGCCGGGCGCGCAACCACTCTTCCATGCCCTGGACCTATTGGAGGATCACTTCCTCCTCTGGGTGCCGATCTGCGGGGATTCTGAATCGCAGCACCACATCACGATCTGTCGCACCGAGCCGCATCCGCCGTTCCCGCTCTTTGGTCGCAAGCGCCGGTCGGTGATTGTTCCCTCCGAAACGGCACTCGGTGAGGTGCAGATTAGGGTCCGAGAGGCGACCGGACGACCAACTTTTGACTTCTTCGGTGCCCTTGACCGGATTCTCAACGCCTTCGCCTTGCGCCCGCTAGAGGTGGGTGCTCGAGAATCAGAGGCGGGCCGCTTTGCCTCCTGTCACCTCAGGTTCCAAGCTCCCGACGGCTTTCTCGTCCGTCATCTCCGGGTTGGAGTGACCGATGGCTCGAGGCGGCGGCCGGAGCA
>JALZHV010000203.1 GCA_030860625.1 Actinomycetota bacterium | reverse complement strand
CCCACGAACGCCACAGCTAGTACTGCCCAGCCGACCCGCAGTGCAACGGGACCGCTGCGGGGGGCCGGGGAACTCGGTCAACAGCGGCCGGATGATCACGAGCATCGCGAGGGGGGCGAGGATCATCAGGGCCTTGGCCTGGGAGTAGTCGCCGCTGGTCGGGAGCGAAGCCAGGTAGAGGAGAGCCGCACCGCCGAGGGCGATTGGGATCGTGGGTTCGCGGCGGCTCACCCACCAGGCGATGCCGGCGAGGAGGGCGAGGATTCCGAGGGCGCCCGCGAGCCATGGCAGCTCGACGCCGCCGGCGGCGTCGAGGCGGTAGTTGGAGGTGGGCCAGATGCCGAGGGCCTCCAGGGGGGAGACCGGGCCGTAGGTGTTGCTGGCGGCGACTTTGTTGAAGGCGCCGGCGAAGCCGAGGGGGCCGATCGTGACCAGCAGCCCGAGGCCGACGAGGACGACGATCGCGAGCAGGGTCAGGGGGCGCAGGAGGAAGCGGAGCAGCGAGCGTGGGCGCAGTGCGGCCCGTACTGCTGGCAGGGTGAGGCTCCAGAGGGCGAGGATCGCCACCGGCCAGGCGACTCCCGCGAAGCTGTAGGAGAAAAAGATGCCGGTCGCCAGGGCCAGGGGCAGCAGGGCGGATCGGAGTCCCTCTCCAGACACAGCTCGTCGTACTCGCTGTTGAGTGTCTGGCGAGGGACCCCGAGCCGCCCTACTGCCAGGTCCAGGCGTTTGCGGCTTCTTGAAGGTGGTGAGCCAGATGGCGAAGGCGAGGACTAGGAGGGCCTCGGCGGTCTCCTTGAAGGCTCCTTGGGCGTAGTAGGAGGCGGCGAGGTAGGGGAGGGCGACCATGGTGGCGGCGAGGGTGCGGCGGCCGGGGGTGAGCTGCCGCAGGGCGCCGAGGGCGGTGAGGCCGGTCATCACCCCGATCGCGACGATCTCGCCGACGAAGGCCTGGCCGAGACCGATTCCCGGTACCGCCGCCACCGCCACCGCCAGGCCGTGCGGTCCCAGCGGGTAGCCCGGCTCCGCCTCGGGGCCGAAGCCGCTGCGCAGCCACTCCGCCCAGGCGAGGTGCAGACCGAGGTCGTTGTTGAAGCCCATCCCGAGCAGGCCCCAGCGGCCGCTGACCGCGAAGGGGATCGAGAGCGCCAGCAGCACGATCGCCGCGACCGGCAGCCCTTCCCGCCAGGCCCCGCCCGTCCCCTCGGCGTTCGTCTTTTCTCGGCTATGTCCCGACAAAGGACGAACGCCGACTCGCCAGACCACGACCGCCGCGACGACCACCAGGCCCACGATCGCCAGCGTCGCCGAGGTGCCGTGCCCGGGCAGCCGCGCCAGCAGGCCGGTGACGGTGAGGATCGCCCCGAACCCGACCGCCGGCTCCAGCCACGACCACTCGCGCCTGCCGGCCAGCGACAGGACGGCCCGCCCGACCAGCAGCGAGGCGGCGCAGATCAGCGCCGCCGAGGCGTAGGTACCGATCATCAGGCGCTGGAACTTAAGGCAGCAGGCGCTTTCAGCACTTCTCGGCCGCCCGCTCGAGCGTCTCCCGCAGGTTCTCCCCGCGCAGCGGCGCTCCGTGCCCCGTGCAGACCACCCGCGGTTCCAGCGCTGCCAGCCGCCGCACCGACTGCTTCGACTTCGCGTGATCCCAGGCCCAGGCGGGGTGGGGGACGCTCGCCTCGCCGGCCGGCAGCGGCTTCAACCGCGCCGAGTCGACCAGGTAGATCACGTCGCTGACCAAGGCCACCCGGTCGCTCTCGCGCCAGAGCCCGATCAGCCCCGGGGCGTGGCCGGGGAAGTGCAGCACCTGGAAGCCGGCGACCTCGTCGCCTTCGATCACGGTGTCGGCGATCCGCACCGCGCCCCCGTCCCAGAGCCGCATCAGGAAGGGGTAGACCCAGCGCACCCAGGCCACCGGCAGCTGCGAGAGGTCCATGTAGGGGGTGAGCGCCGCAGTGCTTTCGGCGTCGACCTTCTCGTCGGGATGGCAGAGGACCGGCGCGTCGAGGTAGGGGGCGGTGCCGCGGTGGTCGGCGTGGGCGTGGCCGAGGATCACCCGCTTCAGCCCCCCCAGCTCCTCTGCCGCGGCCTTCACCTGCTTGCGCATCCGCTTCGTCCCGGCGTCGAACTGGACGACCCCGTCGCCGTCCTCGAGAAAGTAGACGCTCATCTCGCCGCGGAAGTCCCCGCGCAGCAGCCACACGCCCTCTGCCACCTTCTCCAGCGCCATCGGGCTGCACCTTAACCCTCTAGGGTTCGGGCGTGCCCTGGCTGTGGAAAGCGGGAATGGTGGTCCTCGTCATCTGCCTCCTCGCCTCGATCGTGATCGCCTCGATCCGGCTGGCGACGACGCCGACCGAAATCATGGGTGACGGATTTCGCGGTCTCCCGGCGAAGCAGCGTTAGTATCGCGCCCATGTTCAAACGCATCGTGGTCGGAACCGATGGCTCGCAGACCGCCGCCGACGCGGTCGGCAAAGCGATCGAGCTGGCGCGGCTGACGGGCGCGCAGCTCAGCATCGTCAGCGCCTACTCGCCCAGCGCGGGCCGCCGCGTGCAGGAGGAGCAGCGTCAGGCCCCCGCCGACGTCCAGTACGGGCTGGGCCCGCGCGAGGACGTCAACCTGATCCTCGAAACCGCCGCCGCCGACGCCAAGGGCGCGGGGGTCGAAGTCCAGACCCACCCGGTCGAGGCCGACCCCGCCGACGCGATCCTCAACGTCGCCGAAGAGACCAAGGCCGACCTGATCGTCGTCGGCAACAAGGGGATGACCGGCACCCGCCGCTTCCTGCTCGGCAGCGTCCCCAACAACGTCTCGCATCACGCGCCCTGCAGCGTGATCATCGTCCGCACGACCTGACGGTCCCGGCCGTCAGGGGCCGGGGAAGAACTTCGGGAAGGTCCCGGTCGCCTTGGCGGCGTCGATCAGCCCGGCGCCCTGCTGGTCGCGGGGGAAGCCGAGGTCGCGGGCGGTGCGGCGCAGCTGTTTCGCCACCGCGTCCACGCGCGCTCTGGGGGGAAGGGAGGGGTTGATCGTGCCGCTGGCGAGGACCATCGCGGCGACGCCGGAGACGTGGGCGGCGGCCGTCGAGGTGCCGGTGTAGCCGGCCGGGATGGCGAAGACCTTGGTGCTCTTCGCGCGCAGGGTCACCTGGTAGATCGGGCGGGCGGCGACCGAGGGGCAGCGAGCCTGGGGCTTCCCCCCACCGGGGGCGACGAGGTCGACGTAGGGGCTGGCGAGGGCGTAGTTGCCGAGGCAGGCGCCCTCGGTGGTGCCGCCGACCCCGATCACCCGCGGCCCGGTCGCCGGCGGCGAGACGCAGGCCTCGTCGCCGAGGTTGCCGGCCGCGGCGACCGTGACCACGCCCCGTTCGTAGGCTCTCCGCAGCGCTTCGTCAACCAGCGGCACCCGTTTGCCGCAGCCGAAGTTGAAGCTCATGTTGATCACCTGGGCGCCGTGGGCGATCGCGAAGCGGATCCCCCTGGCGATGTCGAGGGAGTCGCCGCGGCCTTCGCGGTCCATCACCCGGATCGGCATCAGCTTGGCGCCGTAGGCGAGGCCGGTAACGCCGATGCCGTTGTCGGTCTTCTCGGCGATCGTCCCGGCGATGTGGGTCCCGTGCCCTTTCTCGTCCAGGGGCAGCCGGTCGTCGTCGACGAAGTCGTACCCCGGCACGAACTGGTCGCGCCCGAAGTCGGGGCTGCGGCGGAACTTGGAGCCGAGGTCGCGGTAGGCGATGCCGCCGTCGAGGACGGCGACGACGATCCCGGTGGCGCCGGGGCGGCCGACTTCGATCAGGTTCCCCCAGGCGCCGACCGCGTCGATGCCGCCGGGGGAGGTGGGGAGGTCAGACGCGTCCGAGGCCTTCGGCGAGAGGAAGTTCCACTGCTTGTAGGCCCAGTTGCCGGGCTCGAGCGAGGCGCCTTCCAGCCTGCCAGGGTCGTTGGGGTCGAAGGGGATGGCCGAGGTCTCCGCGATGTAGTTGGGCTCCGCGTAGACGACGCGCGGGTTGCGGCGCAGCGCCCGCGCGGTCTGTCGCACCCCGGCGCCCGGCCCGAGCGAGAC
>JALZHV010000202.1 GCA_030860625.1 Actinomycetota bacterium | reverse complement strand
CAGCGAGCCCGAGCACATGGCGACGCTCGAGCGCGAGGGGATCGAGCCGATCGACCTCGTCTGCGTCAACCTCTACCCCTTCGAGCAGACCGTCGCCGGCCACGAAGTGGCGCCGCAGGAGGCGATCGAGAACATCGACATCGGCGGCCCGACGATGATCCGCGCCGCGGCGAAGAACCACGAAGGCGTCGCCGTCGTCGTCAAACCGGAGTCCTACGACGCGGTCCTCGCCGAGCTGGAGGAGAGCGAGGGCGAGATCTCGGCGACGACGCGGCACTGGCTCGCCAACGAGGCCTTTGCCCAGACCGCCCGCTACGACGCCGCGATCAGCCGCTGGTTCTCGACCGAGTACGAGGAGTACCCCGAACACCTGGCGGTCGCCTACGAGAAGGTGCTCGACCTCTCCTACGGGGAGAACCCGCACCAGCGGGCGGCGCTCTACGCCGAGGCGGGCACGCGCAGCCACATCCTCTCGCGCGTCTCCAAGCTCCACGGCCGCGCCCTCTCCTTCAACAACGTCCTCGACTACGACTCGGCCCGCAGCCTGGTCGGCGACTTCGAGTCCCCCGCCTGCGTGATCGTCAAGCACAACAACCCCTGCGGGGTGGCGATCGGCGAGGACGCGCTCGAGGCCTACCTGAAGGCGCTCGCCTGCGACCCGGTCTCCGCCTACGGCGGCGTCATCGCTTTCAACCGCCCGGTCGGCCGCGAGCTGGCCGAGAAGCTGCACGAGAACTTCGTCGAGGTCCTGAGCGCGCCCGGCTACGAGGAGGGCGCGCTGGAGGTGCTGCAGCAGAAGGAAGCGATCCGGATCCTCGACGAGGAGGAGCGCCGCCAGCCGAACCCGGCCGAACGCGACGTCAAGCGCGTGATGGGCGGCCTGCTGATCCAGGACCGCGACGGAGACCCCGAGCCGCGGGAGATCATGGAGGCGGTCACCGGCACCGAGCCGAGCGAGCAACAGTGGCGCGACATGTGCTTCGCCTGGACCGTCTGCCGCCGCGTCCGCTCCAACGCGATCGTGATCGCCAAGGACGGCGCCACCCTCGGTATCGGCGCCGGCCAGATGAGCCGCGTCGACTCCGTCCGCCTCGCCGTCGAGAAGTGCCGCGAGGCCCGCGGCGCCGAGGCCGACTCCCTCCTCGCCGGCTCAGCCCTCGCCTCCGACGCCTTCTTCCCCTTCGCCGACGGCCCCGAGCTCGCCATCCAGGCCGGCACCACCTCCGTGATCCAGCCCGGCGGCTCCAAACGCGACGCCGAGGTGATCGAGGCCTGCGAGAACGCCGGCGTCGCGATGGTCTTCACCAAGCACCGGCACTTCCGGCACTAGCCGGGGTGCCATGAAGGTTCTCGGGAAACGGCTGGCACCGATAGCGGCCGCGGGGTTTGCGCTCGTCCTCATCGGCGCCGGCGCGCTTGCCTCCCACTCCTGGAATCAAGAGGCGTCGCTGAACCCGGTCTACGTGATCCTCGCGCTGATCGTCATAGCTCTGGCCTTTCCTTCGACCCGGCAGTGGGCGCGTGAAGCGACCAATGTCAAGCTCCCGGGAGGGTTCGAGATCACGCGACAGGTGGAAGACGCCGTAGCCGAGGCGGCGGCCCTGCCCGATGCTGGTGAGAGCTCCGAATCGGACTCTAAGAGGAAGCTGAAATTTCTGCAGAAGGATTGGAGCGGCGAGCCGAAGAGCGCGATAGGCCTCCTGCAGGGGGTGCTGCGAGATCGGTTGGACTGGATTGAGAGAGAGTTCTACGAGGACAAGAGACAGACCGACTCGAAGACGCTTGACAAGCTGCGCGAAGACGACCTGATAGGGCCGGGGCAAGCGCGACTTCTGGGTGCATTGAGCGAAGCCACGGGGGTGGCAATAGAGAGAGAATTCGCCAAAGGCGGGAAGGCCAAGGAGAGCGCCGTCAGGTTCATGGAAGAAGCCGACCGAACGGTTTCCAGGGTGCGCCTCATCGCCCTCGATAACAAGCTCAGGAAGGACCTTCAAAGAGAAGGCCTGAGGGTGGTGGACATCGGCGGGCAGCCATCGGATCGATGGCCGGACTTCTACGTCTTCGACCCGGAGGCGAAAGAGTTGCCGCCTCTGCGAATCGCCCCCGGAGTGGCACTACAGGAAAAGTCAAAGGTGCTCGAAAATGTGTGGAGTCACCTTCGGGAAACCCAAGAGACGCCGCTCGATGTGGAGGCACAACGCGTGATCGTAGTCCCGCGAATTTCAGCCACGAAACTAGAGGAATATCCAGATATCCCCGCTCGCCGCCGAGATGGCTTCATGGCGTGGATCGTCGAGAGACGAGTGGCGCCCGAGAAGCTCAACGATTCAGCTAATTAATTCAGCGCCCGCTGCACTTCACTCGCACGGATCACGTGCTTGCAGACCTCGCCGGGGGTGTCGGCGAGGACGAGGAGCTCTTTGTCGCGGGGGGAGATCAGGCCATTGTCCTCGAGGGCGTCGTCGATCCACTCGAGGAGCGGGTCCCAGAACTCGGAGCCGACGAGGATCGTCGGGAAGTGGTCGATCCGCTCGGTCTGGATCAGGGTCAGGGCCTCGAACAGCTCATCGAGGGTGCCGAAGCCGCCGGGCATGATCACGAAGGCCCGCGAGTAGCGGACGAACATCAGCTTGCGGGCGAAGAAGTAGTGGAAGTCGAGCGAGCGGGTGAGGTAGGGGTTCGGGTGCTGCTCGTGGGGAAGCTCGATGTTGAGGCCGATCGATTCGCCGCCGGCCTCTTTGGCGCCGCGGTTGGCCGCCTCCATCAGGCCTGGGCCGCCGCCGGTGATCACCGCGAAGCCGTGGTCGACCAGGCATGACGCCGTCTCCCGGCAGAGCTCGTACCAGCGGTGGCCCTCGGGGATGCGCGCCGAGCCGAAGATCGAGACGCCCTCCTCGACGTCGCGGAGCGCGTCGAAGGCGCCATCGATCTCCTTGCGGATGCGGTCGAGGCGCTTCTCGTCATCGGCCTCGATGTCGCGAGGCACGCGGAGGAGCCGCTGGTCCCCTCTGGCGCTCTTGTCGCGCTCGCCCTCCCTCACAACTGCCCTCCTGCCCCGTCGACGGATGCCCCCGGCGGGACTCGAACCCGCGCCGCGCGGCTTAAAAGGCCGCCGCTCTAACCAGCTGAGCTACAGGGGCGAAGTGCTCATGGTAGAGGCAGCCTGATCGGCGTGCTCAGGAGAGGTCCGGCAGGCCCTCGTAGGCGGTCGATGCCTCGGCGTGGGTGCGGCGGGGGATGCGGCCGGCGCGGCGGGCGAGGTGGCCGGCTTCGACGCCGCGGCGCAGGGCGGTCGCCATTGCGGTCGGGTCCTCGGCGCCGAAGATGGCGCTGGCGGCGAGGATCGCGTCGCAGTCCAGCTCCATCGCCTGGGCGGCGTCGGAGGCGGTGCCGATTCCGGCGTCGAGGATGACCGGGACCTCGGCGCGCTCGGTGATGATCGCGATGTTGTACGGGTTGCGGATGCCGGCGCCGGAGCCGATCGGCGAGCCGAGCGGCATCACCGCGGCGCAGCCGGCCTCCTCGAGGCGGCGGGCGAGGATCGGGTCGTCGTTGGTGTAGGGCAGGACGGTGAAGCCGTCGCCGACGAGCTGCTCAGCGGCGTCGACCAGCTCGACCGCGTCGGGGTAGAGGGTGCGGTCGTCGCCGATCACCTCGAGCTTGATCCAGTCGGTCTGGAAGGCCTCGCGGGCGAGCCGGGCGGTGCGGACGGCGTCGCGGGCGGTGTAACAGCCGGCGGTGTTGGGGAGGACGAAGAGGCCGAGGTTGTCAATCACGTCGAGGACTGAACCCTCGGCGCTCGGGTCGACGCGGCGCAGGGCGACGGTGACGATCTCGGTTCCGGAGGCGGCAAGCGCCGCTTCCATCTGCTCCAGCGAGCGGAAGCCGCCGGTGCCGGCGATCAGCCGCGAGGACCACTCGCGTCCGCCGAGTTCCCAGGTCTCGGCGCCGCCCTGGATCGCCGCCAGCACCTCGACCGCCTGCCCCTCGCGCAGCGGCGTCGCCTCCCACTCGCCGCGCGGCACGACCTCGCCGTCGAGGGCCACAGCGACGCCGCGTCCCCCCTCCCCCGCACCGGAGGCG
>JALZHV010000201.1 GCA_030860625.1 Actinomycetota bacterium | reverse complement strand
CCTCCGTGCGCTCGATCGTCGTCGCCGCGCCGCCAGGGCACGTCGGCGAGGTGGCGCCGGGGCACGACCTCGAAGCCGTGGCCGGCGGCGCCACCCGCGCGCAATCGGTCGCCAATGCCCTCGAGGCGGTGGGGACCGGCTACGTCGCGATCCACGACGCCGCCCGGCCGCTGCTGACGCCGGAGCTGGTCGAAGCGCTGGTCGCCGACCTCGTCGCGGCCCCGGCCGCCGCCGGCGTGATCGCGGCGGCCCCGGTCGTCGACACGATCAAGCGGGCGGTTTCTTCATCGAGTGGTCAATTGAGCACCTATACGGTGCCGAATCGCCCACTCGCGATCGAGCGGACCGAGGACCGCTCCCAGCTGTGGGCGGCGCAGACGCCGCAGGTCTTCCGGACCGAGGCGCTGCGGGAGGCGCTGGCCGCAGCCGAGCGGCCGGAGGAGGCGACCGACGAGGCGATGCTGGTCGAGGGGGCGGGCGGGACCGTCCTCATTCACCCGGTCGAAGGGCAGAACCTGAAGGTGACGACGCCGCTCAACCTGCGCGTCGCCGAGCTGCTGCTGGCCGAGCGCGCCGGCGCCTAGTCGCGCAGCAGCACGTAGAGCAGCGTCGCCGCGAAGCAGAGCTGGCCGACCCCGAGCGCGACGCCCATGTTGGCGGCGCCGAGCAGCTCGGCGAGGGCGGTGCCGCCGGCGAGGGCGAGCAGGAGGAGCAGGAGCTGGCGGCCCATTCGGCACGGAGTTTATGCTCGCTTCCGATGCTGACCGACTACCACCTGCACCTGCGCCCGGACGAGGACGGGACCACCTTCGAGCGCTACTTCACCGCCGAGAACGTCGACCGCTACCTGGCCGCCGCGGCCGAGCGGGGGATCGAGGAGCTCGGCGTCTCCGAGCACGTCTACCGCTTCCGTCAGGCGCTCGACCTCTGGCGCCACCCGCTCTGGGTCGAAAACGCCGTCGACGACGTCGACGCCTACTGCGAGTTCGTCCGCGGCACGCCGCTGCGGCTGGGGATCGAGTGCGACTTCATCCCCGGCGCCGAGGAGCGGGTCGCGGCGCTGCTCGGGACGCGCGACTTCGACTACGTGGTCGGCTCGGTCCACTTCATCGGCGAGGGCGACGCCGCCGTCGACCACGAGGGCTTCGACGTCTGGGAGGGCGACGGCGATCCCGACGAGATCTGGCGGCGCTACTTCGCGATGCTGGCCGAAGCCGCCCGCTCCGGCCTCTACGACATCCTCGCCCATCCGGATCTGGTCAAGGTCTGGGGCCGCGCCCGGCCGCTGCCCGACCGCGACCTGCGCGCCTTCTACGAGCCCGCCGTCGAAGCGATCGCCGAGAGCGGGATCGCGGTGGAGATCTCGACCGCCGGTCTGCGCAAGCCCGTCGGCGAGCTCTACCCCTCGCGCCAGTTCGCCGAGATGTGCGTCGAGGCCGGCGCCGTGTTCGCGCTCTCCTCCGACGCCCACCTGCCCGAGCAGATCGGCTTCGAATACGACCAGGCGGTCAAGTTCCTCGACGAGCTCGGGGTGGGGGAGATCGCCGTCTTCGAGCAGCGCCAGCGCAGCCTCGCCCCGCTCGGCAGCCGGGTGTCGTAACGATGGTCGGGCTCGGCTACGACAGCCACCGCTTCGTCTCCGGGCGGCCGCTGATCCTCGGCGGGGTCGAGATCGAGCACGACCAGGGCCTCGAGGGCCACTCCGACGCCGACGTCCTCACCCACGCGATCATCGACGCCCTGCTCGGCGCCAGCGGCGGCGGCGACATCGGCACGATGTTCCCCGACACCGACCCGGCCTTTGAGAACGCCGACTCGATCGACCTGCTGCGCACGGTGGTGGGGACGATCGCCGGCCCGATCGTCAACATCGACGCGACCCTGATCTGCGAGCAGCCGCGCCTCAGCCCCTACAAGGCGGAGATGGAGCGGATCATCGCCGAGGCCACCTCGGCCCGGGTCAGCGTCAAGGCGACCAGCAACGAGGGCATGGGATTTGTCGGCCGCGGCGAGGGAATCGCCTGCATCGCGGTAGCGAGCGTCGATAGCGAATAGTCTTCCGGCTGCATGGCCAAGTCGAACGCCAACGCGGGGGGGCTGAAGAGCTCGCTCTCCGATGCCAGGTTCCAGGGGAAAGTCCTGCGTGAAGCGGGGATCCTGGGGCTGATCCGTCCCGACAAAGCGGTGAAGATGGGCGCGACCTTCGTCCGCTGGGGGCCCTCCCCGGCGACCGGCGTCGCCGTCGCGGCGATCCACCACCCGCACGAGCTGGCGATCGTCGACGAACGCGGCTCGCTCACCTGGGAGCGGCTGCACAAACGCTCCAATGCGCTCGCCCACTCGCTCGCGAAGATGGGGATCAAGGGCGGCGATGGCGTCGGGATCATGTGCCGCAACCACCGCGGCTTCATCGAGGCGACGCTCGCCGCGGCGAAGCTCGGCGCCAGCGCCCTCTACCTGAACACGATGTTCGCCGGCCCCCAGCTGGCCGAGGTGACCCACCGCGAGGGGCCGAAGGCGCTGATCTACGACGAGGAGTTCAGCGGCCTGCTCTCCGAAGTCGACGACTCGATCACCCGCATCGTCGGCTGGTGCGACGGCGCGGTCGAGGGGCCGACGCTCGAGGGCCTGATCGAAGGCGGCGACGAGTCCGACCACAAGCCGCCCGCCGAGAAGCCGAAGTTCGTGATCCTCACCTCCGGCACCACCGGCACCCCGAAGGGCGCCCAGCGCTCCAGCCCCGAAGGGCTGTTCCCGATCGCCTCGCTGATCGACAAGATCCCCTTCCGCAGCCGGATGACGATGATGATCGCGGCGCCGCTCTTCCACTCCTGGGGCTTCCTCCACTTCGTGCTCAGCCTGCCGACCGCCTCGACGATGGTCCTGCGGCGGAAGTTCGATCCCGAGGACACGCTGAAGGCGGTCGAACAGAGCCGCGCCGACGTCCTCACCTGCGTCCCGGTGATGATCCAGCGCATCCTCTCGCTGCCCGAGGAGACGCTCGACCGCTACAGCCTGCCGTCGCTGAAGATCACCTCGCTGTCGGGCTCGGCCCTGCCGGGGGAGCTGGCGCTCGCCTGGATGGACCGCTTCGGCGACAACGTCTACAACCTCTACGGCTCGACCGAGGTCTCGTTCGCGACGATCGCCACCCCGGAGGACCTGCGCGCCGCCCCCGGCACCGCCGGCAAACCGCCGCGCGGCACCGTGATCCGCCTCTACGACGAGAACGGGACGGAGGTGCCGCAGGGCGAGGTCGGCCGCATCTTCGTCGGCAACGCGATGGCGATGGAGGGCTACACCGGCGGCGGCGGCAAGGAGATGATCGACGGCCTCTACTCGAGCGGCGACGTGGGCCACTTTGACCCCGACGGCCGCCTCTTCATCGACGGCCGCGACGACGAGATGATCGTCTCCGGCGGCGAGAACGTCTTCCCGCGCGAGGTCGAGGACCTGCTCTCCGACCACGAGGCGGTCGAGGAGGTGGCGGTGATCGGCGTCGAGGACGAGGAGTTCGGGCAGCGGCTGAAGGCGTTCGTGGTCTGCCGCGACGGGGTCGAGGTCTCCGAAGCGGACCTGGCGGCGCATGTGAAGAAGAACCTTGCGGCTTACAAGACTCCGCGTGAGGTCGAGTTCCTCGATGAGCTGCCGCGGAACGCGACGGGGAAGATCTTGAAGAAGGATCTGCGCGCTCGCGATCAGCAGACGTCTGCTTAGGTGAGCAAGCGCAAATTGCGGGCTCGGCAGGGACTTGGCTTCCGGCGCTGGTAGTAAGTTGCGCGGGATGGGTGAGCCAGCTAGGCAGTTGAAGCAGGTCGGCGAAGCGACGCGGGCGATGCGTGGGGTTGCCGACCAGGCGCTCGAGTGGGTGCGGGTCAGCGAGGAGCGCGTCAAAGCGGCTGAAGAGCGGGCCGATGGGCTGAAGGATCAGCTCAAGGAGCGGGCGATGCTGACGTTGCGCAAAGTTGCCGCCGAGGCGCGGGAGCGGGTTGCTGCCGAGCGAAAGGCGCGGACGGAGGCGGAGGCCCGCGCGAGCGCTGCTGAGGCCGCCCGCGACCGGGCCGAGAAATCTTTCGAGGAGCTGAGGACGCGCTCGCAGGC
>JALZHV010000200.1:2950-4158 GCA_030860625.1 Actinomycetota bacterium | reverse complement strand
GGCAGAACCGGACTGACGAGCAGAGCCGCACCCACTTCTGGCGGTTCCGCCGCTCCCGTGGGCTGCGGTCTTTCGTGCCGCTCTCGCCCTCACGCCAAGAGGCGCTGGTGCGGGGCTGGTTGACCGCGACGCGGCTGGGCCAGGTCACCGACCTAAAATCGAGCTGGAATGAGGAGCCCCTGCGGGTGTGGACCCCACAGGGGTACCGCAAGTTCCCCGACCATCTTCTCCGCGGCGACGTAATGGACCCCGGCAAGGTGCTGCCGGCGCTGATGGAGTCCCTGCCGCTGGCCTTGATCGCCTATGGCAACGGCAACTACGAGCCCCTCGGGGCGTACCGGCGGCTGATCGAGCTGGGGCAGCCTGGAGGCGAACCGAGCCGCGCCTACAGCCACGCTAATGAGGTCCTGGCCGGTTGGGTCCGCAATGGGCGCTTGCCGGACTCGGACCCCGGAAAGCCAGAGGCGCCGCTGCCGCCAACCGCGGTAGCCGGGAGCGCGGAGGACAGTGCAGAGCAACGGGCCACCACCCTCTCTTCCGGCCTGCGGGAATTCGAGCGCGACTACCGCACCGGTGTTGGCGCCGAGCGCGTCACCGAGGAGACCACGCTGACGTTAGGGCCGCCCTGGGAGATCTGGGAGCTGGTCTGCGAGGAGGCAATCATCCTCGCCGACGCGATCGATCTGCTGGCGGTGACTCCGGCGCGGTCGGAGGAGAGGGGAATCAACCAGGTCCCCAGCTCGGCGAGCTGATGCGGGTAGTCATCGCTCCTCAGTCCGAGGCGACCGAGGCGGTCAGAGACTGCCTCCTCGCTTGGTCGCGGGTCGGCCTCCTCGGCTCTTTCTGTCTCTGGCGGGTGCCACTGGAAGGGGAGGGACAGGCTGCCGACCGCGTCGAGCGGGTCGACGACGGCGAGGCAAGGGACGGGTCGCTAGCGGATGCTCTGGAGGGCATTCGTTCCGACCAGGTCACGTTGGTGGGGCTCTATGCCGCCGGGCCCGAGGAAGGCTTCGACTCTCGCTTCGCCGGCGTTGTGGAGAGGTGTCTGGAGATCGCAACCAAGGTCCTCGCCTTCGAGAAAGGGAATCCAGTTGAGTGCACGGTGATGGCCGTTCCCGAGCAGATTGGCCAGGACGTGCCGCTCGAGATCTTCTGTGGCACCTGGAACCTCTACATCGCTCCCGAGGATCGTGCTTCTCCGCCCGAAG
>JALZHV010000200.1:0-2940 GCA_030860625.1 Actinomycetota bacterium | reverse complement strand
GCCAGGGCCTGCTGGCGCGGCATGCGGCCCACGCGCTGGCGACGGTCGCCGACCTCTGGGCGAACGCCGCGGTGCAGCCGACCAACGTGCTCGAGGCGATCGCCACCCACGAGGCTTTCTCGATTGACCCTCCGGCGGTGCGGGTCGTTCGCACCTTCTCCCGCGTGATCGACCTTGGCTACGTTTCCGACCACGTGGCCGCTGGCGTCTTCAAAGCCGGCCGGGCTTGGCCCAACCCAGATCGTCACCGCTTCGATCGAGCAGACCAGCCAACCCGGTTGGTGGCTGCGGCCTCCCGCGAATTTGTCGCGCTCCACAAAGAGCTGATTGGGCTCGCCGAGTTCCAGCCGCTACAACTGCCGCCTGAAGAGCGTCCGAACCTCTGGCAGGCGCTGCGCGAGCTCTTCCAGATGATCCAGGCACGGATCCGCCGTCTGCCCTCAGATCTGGCGGACGCGACGCTCGGCAAAGCGCATGACCACTTGGCCGCAATGATCGACCGCTACCGCGGACCCGAAGCGGCGAAGACCCTGCGCTGGAGGGAAAGGCCGGAGGACGAGCGGAGTCTCGTCGATCTGACTGCCGAGCTCGACCATCCCCTTTTCACGCCCGATGGCGCTACGGCTGCCGTCTGGCGCGACCTGCGTCAGCTCTCGTTGGGCCTGATCGACGGTGCTCCGCTGCCGGAGGGAATCGAAGAGGAGACTTACGTCAGAGCGGACAAGCGCATGCTCGTCACGGGCCCTGATGCAATCGCCCCTGACCCCGAGGTGCGGCCTCCCGTTGCCGGGGTGGAGCGGGCGTGCGATCCGCTGCGCCTCGAGCCCCGATTTGCGATGCCGAAGGACGAGGGGGCGAGCGAGGACGGGTCCGGCGACGAGCACCGCAAGAAGCTCGAGGAGTGGGCTCGGCGGCTGCGGCCAACGCTGCTGTGGAGCGTCGGCGTAGAGATCGCCTCGGCCCTCGAGACGGCAAAGACGGCTGCTGAGGAACTGGATCGCAGGCTGGCGACGGCCGAGCAGGCAGCGCAGGAGAGCGAGAAAGAGACGGAGGGCGTGGAGACGGGGGAGCGAGAGGAGAGCGAGAAGGAGCCCGCCGAAGCCGCTGGCGAGGGCAACGAGAGCAGCCGCTGGCGCGCTTTGCGGAACCGGTTCCTCGTCTACTCGTCTCTCGGGGTTCTTGCTTCAGTAGTGGCTTGGACCGAGTTGACGCTGCTGCCCGCGGGGGGTGCCCAGTTGGCGATCATGGGGGCCTGGACGGCGGCGATGCTGACCGTGGCGGTCCGGTTTGTTCGCACCGAGCGCGAGATTGCACGCAAGGCAATCCTCGCCCAGTTGGACATCGTCAATGCCGCGACGCGTCGCGCCCTGCAAGCCGGCGACCTGCCGCGGTTGGAACGCAGGTACGCCGAGTATCTCGACTGGGCGGAGATCATCGGATGGATGGCCCACCACCCCTGGGTGGGCGAGCCGGTCGGCCGCGTTGAGGTGAAGGCACCGGTGCGGCAGAGCACGCTTCCCTCGGCCTTCCGGGTCGGCGCGGCGGTGGTCCCTCCCCAGCGCATCGAGGCGCTGTGTGCCAAGGCCCGGGCCAAGGTCTTCGATACTGGTTGGCTCACCGAGCAGTACCAGGCCAGCCTCGAACGGAGTCAGCAGCAGGTGGCTCTTTCTCAGGCCTACGGCGTCGGGGGTGGCTCCACCGACCCTGACGCGGACGTGCTCGAGGACCCCGACTCTCCACGGCGCCTACTGCGGGAGGCGATTCGGCGTGGAGACGGACGCCACCTGAAAGACAACGAGCTGACTGAGGAGGTGCTGCGGTTCATGAACCAGCTGCCCCTCGACGGCACCGCGTCGGGGGTGTCGACGTCGCTGGCCCTATGGTCTAGCGGCACCGATGGCGACGATCAGTTGGAGGCCCTGCCTCCTTGTCCGGCCTGGTTTGCGCCGCCACAGGGAATGTCGGAACTGGTGCCCCACATTCTTGCCGGCGTGACGAAGATCAGCGCCAACACTCTTTCCGGACCCCAGGTGGGCTTCGGCACTCTGCTGAGCGGCGGCGGAGTCGTGACCTCCCATCGCGTTGTCGACGGCGCCACCACGATCCGCGTCCAACTGCCTGACGGAAGCAGCTGCGACGCCGCCGTGGCCAGGGTGCTGCCGGAGGCGGACCTTGCTCTGCTGGAGCTGGAAGGGGCGCCGGAAGTGCTCGATGGCGGATTCGAGCTCTCCGACCGAGAGCCGCAACTGGGCGAGCCGGTCCTCGCGCCGAGTCCGCCTGAGCGTGACCCTGACCAGCCGGAGGTGGCGCTGGGGCTGCTGGTCCGAGGCGGGGCTCCCGAGAACGGCACGGTCGGGCCGGGCTCCGCTGACTTCGGCGTCACCTACAGGTCGGCTGCAGGGCCGGCCGGATCGCCGGTCTTTGACTTGACCGGACGCCTGCTTGGCGTGCACCGCTCGGTTCAAGGCGGAAGCGATACCGGTACCAGTGCGATCCGCGCAGTAGCGGGCGTAGGAGAGTTGCGGGCGCTGCTCGAGGCAGGTGACGCAGGGGCTGCCGTCGAGGCTGGGCAGGCGTTGCCGGTGACTCAAGTGGCCGGAGCCCGCGTCGAGGCACCCTCGCGATTCCTCGACGCCCTCTTTAGCGGCGATTCCGAGTCAATCGGGCTGCTCCCCCAGCACTGGACTGACTCCGACGAGCAGCACATGCCGAACCTCACCCTCGGCTTTGGGGAATTCGGCTTTGCGACGCTCGAGGAGCTGGCGGTCCCGATGCGGTTTCTGCAGCCGGTGAGAGTGATCGTCCACCGAGTGGACATCTCCTCGGCGATGGCTGCGCGGGAGCTGGCTTCATGCGCTAGCCGGGAATCGTCGGCGGTCTGAGGCAGACTAACCAGGCACCCACAGCGGCCACCCCGAGTCCGACCAGGAAGGCCACCCA
>JALZHV010000199.1 GCA_030860625.1 Actinomycetota bacterium | reverse complement strand
TACCAGCACGATCTACGCCCCGATCGGCCGCGCCACCCGGCAGCGGCACCGGATGGCGGTCTCAGGCGCCGCCTCGCGCCAGGCGCGGACCCACTTCGAGGTGCGGGAGCTGCTGCCGCGCGAGACCTACCTGGAGGCGCGCCTGGAGACCGGCCGCACCCACCAGATCCGCGCCCACTTCGCGGCGATCGGCCACCCGCTGACCGGCGACCCCACCTACGGCGGCGCCCGGCGCTACGGCCTCGACCGCCAGTTCCTCCACGCCCACCGCCTCGCCTTCCGCCACCCGCGCGGCGGCGAGCGGCTCAGCTTCACCTCGGAGCTGCCGGACGACCTCGCCGCCGCCTTGGAGGCGGCCCACGCCGAGTAGCGCCGCCTCTCTACAATCGCCCGACTAATCCAACCCCCGCTGAGGGCGAACCGGATCCTGCCTGGCGCACGAAGCCAGGTCCCGGGGAGCGCGGCGGGGCGCTTCGCCCAAAAACCAAGGAGAACGAATGCCCCAGGCAGAACTCAAAGAGCTGCTCGAGGCCGGAGTCCACTTCGGCCATCAGACGCGCCGCTGGAACCCGAACATGCGCCGCTTCATCTTCGGCGAGCTCGACGGGATCCACATCATCGACCTGCTGCAGACCGAGGCGCTGCTGGAGAACGCCCGCCGCTTCGCCGGCGAGCTCGCCTCCGGCGGCGGCACCGTGCTCTTCGTCGGCACCAAGAAGCAGGCCCGCGACACGGTCCAGGAATGGGCCGAACGCTGCAAGATGCCCTACGTCAACAAGCGCTGGCTGGGCGGCCTGTTGACCAACTTCAACACGATGTCGGGCCGGATCGCCCGCCTTCACGAGCTCACCGGCTGGAAAGAGGAGGGCAAACTCGACCTCCTGCCGACCAAGGAGCGGATGGGGATGGAGGCCGAACTCGCCAAGCTCGAGTTCAACCTCGGCGGCGTCCGCGACATGGAGCGCGTCCCCGACGCCGTTTTCGTCACCGACCTCAAAACCGAGGAGATCGCGGTCAACGAGGCCGCGCGCCTGCGGATTCCGATCATCGGCCTGGTCGACACCAACTGCGACCCGACGCCGGTCGACTACGTGATCCCCGGCAACGACGACGCGATCCGCTCCTGCCAGCTGATCATCGGCACGATCGGCGGCGCGATCGAGGAGGGCTCCTCCGCCTGGCGCGTGCAGGAGGAAAAGCGCCTCGCCGAAGAGATGGAACGCCGCAAACGCGACGAGGAAGAGCGGAAAAAACGCGAGGAAGAAGAGAAAGCCCGCGTCGAGGCCGCAGAAGCGAAAAAAGCGGCCGAAGACGCCGAAAAAACCGCGAAAGCGCAGGCCGAAGCCCAGCAGGCTCAGCAGAAAGCCGCGCAGGAGAAAGCGGCCCAGGCCGCCGCTCCGGCAGCTGAGGAGAAACCGGCCGCACCGGCGCCGGAGGAGCAGCCGCCCGCGCCGCCCGCCGAGAGCGCGCCCGCCGCTGAGGAGAAAACTGAGAACGAGGGGGAGTCGAAATGAGCATCACTGCCGCTGACGTGAAGGCGCTCCGGGAACGCACCGGGGCGGCGATGATGGACGCGAAATCGGCGCTGGTCGAGGCCGACGGCGACGTCGAGCGCGCGGTCGAGCTGCTGCGGGTGAAGGGCCAGGCCTCCGCCGCCAAGCGCGAAGGCCGCGGCACCAACGAGGGCGTCGTCGCCTCCTACATCCACGCCAACGACAGGATCGGCGTGATGGTCGAAGTCCAGTGCGAGACCGACTTCGTCGCCCGCAACGAGGACTTCAAGGTCTTCGCCTACCAGGTCGCCCTGCACGCGGCCGCGACGGCGCCGCAGTACGTCACCACCGAGGAAATCCCCGAGGAGGAGCGCGAGGCCGAAAAGCGGGTCTTCGAAGAGAAGGCGCGCGAAGAAGGCAAGCCCGACAACGTCGTCGAGAAAATCGTCCAGGGTCAGCTCAACAAGTGGGCGAGCGAGGTGGCGCTGCTGGACCAGCAGCACGTCCACACCGAGAAGCACGAGGGCAAGACGATCGAGGAGCTGCGCCAGGAGCTGGCGGCGAAAACCGGCGAGAACATCCGCATCGCCCGCTTCGCTTACTTCCGCGTCGGCGAATAGGCTCCGCCGCAGTGACCGACTCCCCCGAGCCCCGCTTCGGGCGCATCATGCTGAAGCTCTCCGGCGAGGCCCTGATGGGCAGCCAGGACTTCGGCACCGACGGCGCCGAGGTCGACCGGATCGCCAGGCAGGTCGCGGCGGTCCGGGAGCGGGGGGTGGAGGTGGCGATCGTCGTCGGCGCCGGCAACATCTACCGCGGCCTCGACGGGGCGGCGAGCGGGATGGACCGCGCCACCGGCGACTACATGGGGATGCTGGCGACGGTGCTCAACGCCCTGACGTTGCAGGACGCGCTGGAGCGGCTCGACCAGCACACGCGGGTGATGTCGGCGATCGACGTCCAGGAGGTCGCCGAGCCCTACATCCGCCGCCGCGCGATGCGCCACCTCGAGAAGGGGCGGATCGTGATCTTCGCCGCCGGCACCGGCAACCCGTTCTTCACCACCGACACGGCGGCGGCGCTGCGGGCGCTGGAGATCCACGCCGAGGCGATCCTGATGGCCAAGAACGGGGTCGAGGGGGTCTTCGACTCCGACCCGGCGACCAACCCGGAGGCGAAGTTCATCCCGGCGATCTCCCACCGCGAGGCGATCGAGCGGGGGCTGCGGGTGATGGACTCGACCGCGCTCTCGCTCTGCATGGACAACGAGCTGCCGATCTACGTCTTCAACATGGCCGACGAGCAGAACATAGATAGGATCGTTTCCGGCGAAAAAGTGGGGACTTTGGTCTCCAGCGAACCCGCTGCGTAGAGAGGACGGGACCAGGTGGAGATGATCGACGAACTGCTGGCGGACGCCAAGGAGCGGATGGCCAAATCCGTCGATTCGAGCCGTGGTGAGTTCGGCACCGTGCGGACCGGTCGCGCCTCCCCGGCGCTGCTCGACCGGATCACGGTCGACTACTACGGCAACCCGACGCCGCTGAAACAGCTGGCCAACATCGCCGCCAGCGACGCGCGGCTGCTGACCCTTACGCCGTTCGACAAAAGCGCGGTCGGCGCGATCGAGAAAGCGATCCAGGAGTCCGACATCGGCCTGACGCCGAGCAACGACGGCAACGTGATCCGGCTGCAGATCCCGGAGATGACCGAGGAGCGGCGCCGCGAGATGGTCAAGGTCGCCCACGGGGTCGCCGAGGAGGGCCGGGTCGCGGTCCGCAACGTCCGCCGCGACACGATGACCGACCTGCGCGACCTGAAAAAGGAAGGCGAAGTCGGCGAGGACGACGAGCGCCGGGCCGAGACGGCGCTGCAGAAGCAGACCGACGAGGCGATCGCCGAGATCGACGCCCTGCTGAAGGGCAAGGAAGAAGAGATCCTCGAAGTCTGAGGGCGGGCCCGCCGCTAGCGTGACCGCGCCCAGATACGTAGCGATCATCACCGACGGCAACGGCCGCTGGGCGCAGCAGCGCGACCTGCCGGTGGTCGAGGGGCACCGGGCCGGGGCCGACGTGGTCAAGGAACGGCTGCGCGACGCCGCCGAGCTGGGGATCGAGGAGCTGACCGTGTTCTCGTTCTCGACCGAGAACTGGAGCCGCCCCGACGAGGAGGTCGAGGGGCTGATGCGGATGTTCGGCGAGCGGATCGCCTCGGAAACGCCGGAGCTGAAGGACGAAGGGGTGCGGATGCGCTTCGTCGGCCGGCGCGAGGGGGTGGACGCGGCGCTGGTGGAGCAGATGGAGTGGGCCGAAGCCGAGACCGCCGGCAACGACCGGATCGTCCTCTACGTTGCCTTCAACTACGGCGGCAGGGCGGAGATCCTCGACGCGGCGCGAAGCTTCCAGGGGAGCTCCGAGGAGGAGTTCCGCCGCCACCTCTACGCCCCCGAGATGCACGATCCCGACCTCTTGATCCGGACCAGCGGCGAGCAGCGGATCTCCAACTACCTGCTCTGGCAGTGCGCCTACTCGGAGCTGGTCTTCCGCGACGAGCTCTGGCCGGACTTCGACCGAGCCGCCTTCGAGGCCTGCTTGGGCGAGTACGAGACGCGCCGGCGGCGCTTCGGGAGGCGGACGTGAGCGCCAAGATCGACCTCTTCGACGACGAGATGTTCGAGGACGAGCCGG
>JALZHV010000198.1 GCA_030860625.1 Actinomycetota bacterium | reverse complement strand
CGCGGAGGTGGCCGTCCGCCTGCGCGAGATCTTCGAGCACCTCGGCCTGCAGAGCTTCCCGAAGACGTCGGGCTCGAAGGGGATGCAGGTCTACGTCCCGCTCAACACCCCGACGACGTACGACGTGACCAAGCCGTTCGCGCTCGGCCTCGCGCAGGTGCTCGAGCGCCGCCATCCCGAGCTGGTGGTGAGCGAGATGCGCAAGGACCTGCGGCCGGGCAAGGTCTTCATCGACTGGAGCCAGAACGACGAGCACAAGACGACCGTCTCCGTCTACTCGCTCCGCGCCCGCGAGCGGCCCACCGTCTCGACGCCGCTCGAGTGGGACGAGGTCGAGGCGGCGCTGGCGGCCGAAGACCGCGACGCCCTCGTCTTCGACCACGCCGACGTGCTGGAGCGCGTCGCCGCCAAGGGCGACCTCTTCGCGCCGCTGCTCAGCGAAGAGCAGGAGCTGCCAGGTATCTAGAGGCTGGCTAGGGGTGCCGGTTAGGAACTCCCCCCTAACGGGCAACAGGGGACAGGAGAGAGCAACCCCAGTCCGAAGGAGCCACCCCGATGCACCCTGCAGACCCGCCGAACGATACGCCGACCGAGGGCCAGATAGTCCCGCCGGAGGAGCAGATCATCCCGAGTGGCGGAGGGCCGATCCTGGGACAGGAGGCGACCGAGGCCGTGCAGGAGGAGAGCGGCGGTGAGGAGTCGCAGGACAAGGCCGAGGAGCTGAAAGGCCAGGCGCAGTCGCTGGCGCGCGAGAAGCCGATGCCGATCGCGCTGGCCGCGGCCTTCGTCGCCGGCGTCGTCGTCGGCCGGATCGCCTCGCGGCGGTAGGAGCGGAGGATGGGCGAGGAGGAGCGCGTTTCCACCGGCGGCGAGGTCCGCCGCGACTACGCGCCCGAGGGCGCGGCTTCGAAGTCCGGGCTCGGCGCGACCCTGAAGCGGACGCTCACCGAGTTCCAGGAGGACAATCTCAGCGACTGGGCGGCGGCGCTCACCTACTACGGCCTGCTCTCGCTGTTCCCGGCCCTGATCGCGATGGTCTCGCTGATCGGGATCTTCGGCGATCCCAAAACGACGACTATGAAGCTGACCGAAATCATCACCGAAATCGGGCCGCAGTCCGGCGCCGAGACCTTCAAGGGCCCGATCGAATCGATCGTCGAAAACCAGAGCGCCGCCGGCCTCGCCTTCGTCATCGGCCTCGCCACCGCGCTGTGGTCGGCCTCCGGTTACGTCGGCGCCTTCACCCGCGCCTCGAACATCATCTATGAGACCCCCGAGGGCCGCCCGTTCTGGAAGCTGCGGCCGCTGCAGATCGCGATCACCCTGGCGATGATCATCATGATGGCGCTGCTCGCGATCGGCCTCGTCCTCACCGGCCCGGTGGTCGAAGCGATCGCCAACCCGATCGGCCTCAGCTCGACCGCGGTCGACGTCTGGAACATCGCCAAGTGGCCGGTGATGGCGGCGATCTTCATCGTAATGGTCAACCTCCTCTACTACTCGACCCCGAACGTGAAGCTGCGCGGCTTCAAGTGGGTGACCCCGGGGGCGGTCCTCTCGATCGTCGTCTGGGCGATCGCCTCGGCGCTGTTCGCCTTCTACGTCGCCAACTTCGGCTCCTACGACAAGACCTACGGCACCCTCGGCGGGTTGGTGGTGCTGCTGCTCTGGTTCTGGATCACCAACCTGGCGATCCTCTTCGGCCACCAGATGAACGCCGAGCGCGAGCGCAGCACCGAGATCGAGGAAGGCCTGCCGCGGGCGGAGAAAGAGATCCAGCTCGAGCCGCGCGACGAGCCCGACGACGAGAAGACGACGTGACCAGGAGGACCCGATGAAGTTGATCTTCACCCCGTTCAGCATCGCCCTCGGCCTGATCGCCGGGTTGGTCGGCAAGAAGATCTTCGAACAGGTGTGGGGCCTGATCGACGACGTCGAGCCGCCGAAGCCCGAGCACCGCGAATTCTCCTGGCCGAAACTGGTCTCGGCGCTGGCCGTGGAGGGGGCGATCTTCCGCCTCACCAAAGGCTTGGTCGACCACGCCACCCGCACCTCCTTCGCCAAGGTGACCGGCACGTGGCCCGGCGAGGAGCGCCCCGAACGGGAGTAGAAAAGCCCGCTCAGGGGTAGTTATTGGATTGAGCCAGTCGTCCAATAACCACCGAACGGAGGAGAAGATGGACACCAGGGCAGACAGAGGAGCCGGCATAGGCGGTATTTCGCTCGGAGGGATCCTCGTGATCATCGGGATCCTCGTGATGATCTTCGGGCCCTTCTTGCTCGGGCTGATCGTCACCCTCGTCGGGCTGATCGCATTCGGAGGCTTCGCTCGCGGCAAGTGGTACTAGCCGGGTGCTGACCGCCCACATCTGATCCCCCACCGCTTCTAAATCCGCCCGCTCTCCCGCTTGGGGGGCGGGCGGTGCTGTTGTAAGGTCAGCGCAAGTTGTCAGGGGGAGTCTCTCGCACCGCTCGCATCGCCTGGATCGCCGTCGGCATCCTTGTCGTCTTCGTTCTCTGGATCACGGTCGGGACCGCCAACTCCGGGCTCGCCTTCTTCTTCTCGGTCCCGATCGCCCTCGCCTCCTGGTGGTTCGGCCCCCGGGCCGGGCTCGTCGCGGCGCTGGTCTGCATCGGCCTCTACGTCATCGGCGAGTTCATCAACCCGATCCCGGAATTCGTCCTCGCGGCGATCATCCGCGCCGTCTTCTTCCTCGCCGTGGCGGCGATCGCCTCCTGGCTGGCGGAACGGGTGCGCGTGCTCGAGCACTCGGCCGAGGAACTGGACGCGATCCGGGCGGCGCTGACCCCGGCCGACCTGCCGGAGCTGCCCGGGGTCGACGCGGCGGCGGCGTTCGTCCCCTCCGAACTGGGGGTCTCGGGCGACTTCTACCTCCTCACCAACGGCCCGGACGGCTCGACGATCGCGATCGTCGGCGACGTCGTCGGGCACGGGCCGGAGGCGGCGCGCCTCGCGACCTTCGTCAGGGCGCGCTTCGCCGCCTTCGCCGCCAACACCAGCGACCCGGCCGAGCTGCTGGTCCTCGCCAACGCGGCGCTGGCCGAACGCCCCGGCCGGGAGCACGAGCTGGTCAGCGCCGTCTGCGTCCGGCTGGAGCCGGATCGGAAGACGATCTGCTGGGCGCGGGCGGGGCACCCGGCGCCGCTGCGGCTGCCGGAGATGGAAGAGCTGGCGGCCGACGGGTCGACCTTCCTGCTCGGCGCCGAGGAGGGGCTGGAGCTGGAGAACACCAAGGGCTCGATCACCGGCTGCGAGGGGCTCGTCGTCTACACCGACGGCGCCACCGACGTCCGTCGCGGCAAGGAGATGCTCGGGCTGGAGGGGCTGACGGGGATCTTCGCCCCCCTCTGCGGGCTGGCGGCGCGGCCGATGGTGAGGGAGGTCGAGCGGACGATCCTCGACTGGGCCGACCGCCCGATCCGCGACGACCTCTGCGTCGTGGTGCTGAAGCCCGAAGCCGGGTGACACCGCCGCAAGGTGCCAATTGGCACCTCAGGAAGTGGACACTCGCGCCCGCTTGACCGCCCTGCCCGTGCCTGTCAAAAAGCTAGGTGTGTATTTCTCCTGGCTCCTGAGGCGCTGACCTAGCAGAGCGTCTCAGGAGCTCTTTTTATGCTGGGGGACGATGTCGCCTCCCGGCCCGCCGACCTTCGCGGTGACGAACCGACTGCCGTCGCCCGCGGTCGAGCTGCTGCGCGAGGCGGGGGAGGTGCGGCTCGACGAGCGCGAGGAGGCGATCCCGCGCGAGGACCTGCTGGAGCTGGTCGCCGGGGCGGACGCGATCCTCACGCTGCTGCACGACCGCGTCGACGAGGAGCTGCTGGAGGCGGCGGGGCCGGGGCTGCGCTGCGTCGCCAACGTCGCGGTCGGCTACGACAACGTCGACATCGCCGCGGCGGCGCGGCGCGGGGTGGTGGTGACCAATACGCCCGGGGTGCTCGACGACGCCACCGCCGACCTGACGCTGGCGCTGGTCCTCGCCGCGACCCGGCGGGTGGTGGAGGGCGACCGGCTGGTCCGCTCCGGCCGACCGTGGAGCTGGGGGATGCACTTCATGCTCGGCAGCTCCCTGCGGGGGAAGCTGCTCGGGATCGTCGGCCTCGGCGGGATCGGCGCCCGGGTGGCGGAGCGGGCGCGCGCCTTCGGGATGCGGATCGTC
>JALZHV010000197.1 GCA_030860625.1 Actinomycetota bacterium | reverse complement strand
CCGCTGAAGCACTTCGGGCCGTTGCTGGTGGTCTGGGGCGCTTCGATGTTCATGCTCGTCTTCATCCGCGACCTCGGCAGCTCGCTGATGTTCTTCGCCGCCTTCCTCGCCCTGCTCTACGTCGCGACCGGCCGCTTCTCGTTCGTCGCGATCGGGATGGGGATGTTCCTGCTCGGCGCCTGGTTCTTCGCCAACACCGTGCCGCACGTCCAGGACCGGATCGACGTCTGGCTGCACCCCTACGAGGACGCGCAGGAAACGGGGTACCAGATCCTCAACTCGATCTTCGCCCAGGCCGACGGCGGCCTCTTCGGCAAAGGCTTCGGCGAGGCGCTGGTGACGGTGCCGGGCACCGACAACGCCCTGCTGCCGGCGGCGCACACGGACATGATCTACGCGCTGATCGTCAACGAGGTCGGCCTCTTCGGCGCCGTCGGGGTGGTCCTCGTCTACCTGCTGATCGCCGCCCGCGGCTTCAAGATCGCGCTGCTGGCGAGCGACGGCTTCTCGAAGCTGCTGGCGACCGGGCTGACCGCGGTCTTCGCGATCCAGGCCTTCGTGATCATCGGCGGCGTCACCCGGGTGATCCCGCTGACCGGCGTGACCCTGCCGTTCATCAGCTACGGCGGCAGCTCGATCATCGCCAACTTCGTGCTGCTGGCGTTATTGCTCCTGGTCTCCGACCGGGCGCGGCGTGAGGCCGCCGAGTCGCCCGGGCGGCCGGGGACGATGGGGATGGTGCCGTGAACCGGCAGATCGTCAAATTGTTCGGCTTCGTCGTCGTCCTCTTCGGGGTCCTGATCGGCTTCACCTCGTACTGGTCGGTCTTCGACGCCGAGGCGCTGCGGGAGCAGGAGGCGAACAAACGGCCGCTGTTCGAACAGCAGCAGATCAAACGCGGCCGCATCCTCACCGAAGACGGGGTCGTGATCGCCAAGTCGGTGCGGAAGGGGAAAGGCTCCGCCCGGCGCTACGTCCGCCGCTACCCCGAGGGCTCGCTCTTCGGCCACCCGATCGGCTACAGCTTCATCGAAGAGGGCCAGAGCGAGTTCGAGCAGTTCCACAACGAGGAACTGGTCGGCGAAGAAACCGAGATCGGCTCGATCGTCGAGGAGTTGCTCGGCCGCGAGCAGGAGGGCAACGACGTCGTCACCAGCATCGACGCCGACGCGCAGCGGACGGCGCTGGCGGCGCTGCAGGAAGTCGGCTACGGCGCGGTGGTGGCGATCGAGCCGAGCACCGGCGCGATCAAGGCGATGGCTTCCAACGCTTCGTTCGACCCGAACCGCGTCCCCTTCGACCTTGAAAAGTGGAACGCGGACGAAATCGAAAGGCCGCTGGTCAATCGGGCGACGCAGGGGCTCTACCCGCCGGGCTCGACCTTCAAGGTTGTGACCGCCGCCGCGGGCCTCGACAGCGGTGCGATCACCCCGGAAACGCCGATCGACGCGCCGGGGACCGACATCGTCGAAGGGACGCCGCTGGAAAACGACTTCGGCACGAGCTACTCCGGCGCCACCCTCGACACCGCCCTGACCAACTCGATCAACACCTGGTTCGGCAGGCTCGGCGAAAAACTCGGCAACGACACCCTGTTCGAATACATGGAACGGTTCGGCTTCAACGCGACGCCGGCGATCGACCTGCCCGGCGGTGAGGTCGAGAAGAGCGGCGTCTACGACCTCGAAAAAGGCGAACTGCTGCGCGCCGACGATCCGGTCGACCTCGCCCGGCTGGCGATCGGCCAGGAGCGGCTGCTGACGACGCCGCTGCAGATGGCGCTGGTCGCCGCGGCGGTCGCCAACGAGGGCAAGCTGATGAAGCCGCAGATCTGGAAGCGGGTGGTCGACCCCGACGGCCGCGTGACCGAGCGGATGGACCCCTCGGTCTACAGCGAGCCGATCAGCGCCGAGACCGCCGCGGAGCTGACGGGAGCGATGGAAGGCGTGGTCACCGAAGGCACCGGCACCAACGCGGCGATCTCAGGTGTCCCTGTCGCCGGCAAGACCGGCACCGCGGAAACCCCCGGCAACAAAGCCTGCGGCGGCGGCGTCGACGAAAACCAGGCCTGGTTCATCGGCTTCGCCCCGGCCGACGACCCGCAGATCGCGATCGCGGTCTCGATCGAGTGCACGCCGGAATTCGGCGGCGACGTCGCGGCGCCGATCTTCGCCACCGTCGCCGAATCGATCCTGAACCAAGAATGAGAGCGAGGAGAAACGTTGGCTGAGGTAGCCGAGGGCAGCGTCGTCGACAACCGCTACCGGGTGCTGCGCCGGCTCGGCAGCGGTGGCATGGCCGACGTCTGGCTGGCTGAAGACACGCACCTGCAGCGGCAGGTGGCGCTGAAGGTCCTGCACGCCCGCTACCTCCAGGACCAGGAGTTCATCTCCCGCTTCCAGCGCGAGGCCGAGCACGCGGCCGGGCTGCAGCACCCGAACATCGTCGCCGTCTTCGACCGCGGCCAGGACGGCCCCGTCAACTACATCGCGATGCGCTACGTCGAGGGACCGACGCTGAAGGAGCTGATCGAACGCGGGCTCGCGCCCGACCAGGCGGTGGCCCTGGTCCGCCAGGTGCTGGAGGGGGTCCGCTTCGCCCACCGCCACGGGATCGTCCACCGCGACCTGAAGCCGCAGAACGTGATCGTCGACGAGGAGGGCAAGGCGGTCGTCACCGACTTCGGCATCGCCCGCGCCGGGGTCTCCGACATCACCCAGACCGGCTCGGTGCTGGGGACGCCGCACTACCTCTCGCCCGAGCAGGCGCAGGGCTTCGAGGTGACCGCGGTCTCCGACCTCTACTCGGTCGGCGTGATCCTCTACGAGGCGCTGACCGGGCGCGTCCCCTTCGAGGGGGAAAGCGCGGTCGCGGTGGCGATGAAACAGGTCTCGCAGGCGCCGCAGCTGCCGAGCTCGGTCAACCCGCAGGTCTCGCCGGCACTCGACGCGGTGGTGCTGCGGGCGCTGGAGAAGGACCCGGGGCAGCGGTTCCAGAACGCCGACGCTTTCATCGCCGCCCTCGACGCGGCGCTCAAAGACCCGGGAGTGGGACAGGGGACGCAGGTCTTCGCCGCCGCGCCCCCCCTCGTCGCCGAGGAGGTGCCGCCGGAGGAAGACCGCGGGCGCAACTGGTGGCTGTGGGCGCTGCTGGTCGCGGCGATCGTGATCGGGATCCTGGTCGGCCTGGCGCTGACCCGGGACACCTCGACCAAAGTGCCGAACGTGACCGGCAACCAGCTCGGCGTCGCGATCACCCTGCTCGAGCAGGACGGCTTCACGGTCGGCGACGTGATCCGGGTCGAGCGCGAAGCGCCGGCCAACGAAGTGCTCGAGCAGGACCCGGCCGCCTCGCCCCCGGAAGCCTCGCTCGACTGCGCCTTCATCACCTTCTTCTGCTCCAAGCCGGAGGTGACGCTGACGGTCAGCGCCGGTCCCGGCCAGGCGACGGTGCCCTCGACCGCGGGCCAGAGCGAGGAGGAGGCGACGCGGGCGCTCGAAGAGGCCGGGTTCCAGGTCGGCGTGGAACGGGTCAACTCGGAGTCGGTCGCGCCGGGCGCGGTCGTCTACTCCGACCCGGGCGGCGGCAGCACCGCGACCAAAGGCTCGACCGTCACCCTCTTCGTCTCGCGCGGGCCGAAGCTGACCAAGGTGCCGGTGGCGGTCGGCAGCCAGCGCGAAGTCGCGGTGCAGCGGATCCGCGCCAACGGGCTCGAACCGAGCATCAGCGAAGAAGAAAACCCGGCGCCGGCGGGCCAGGTGATCGCGCAGTCGCCCGACGCGGGCAGCAAGGTCGAACCCGGCTCGACGGTGGCGATCGTCGTCTCCACCGGCGAAGAAGAGGAGGAAGCGGCGCAGGTCCCGAACGTGATCGGCAAGCTGCGCAGCGAGGCGGTGGAAATGATCCGCGCCGCCGGCCTGGAGCCGAGCGTCGAAGAAGAAGAAACCCCGGTGGCCGGCAAAGTCGGCCGCGTCACCGATCAGTTCCCGCCGCCGGGCAGCGAACAGGAACCGGGCGCGACGGTGACGATCACGGTCGGCAAGGCGGAAGTCGAAGAACCGGAAGAACCTGAAGAAGGGGAAGAAGAATGAGGGTGGCGGTGCTCTCCGGCGGGCGCTCCTCTGAGCACGAGGTCTCGCTGCGCTCGGGGGCGGCGGTCGCGCGCGGCCTGCGCGAGGCGGGGCACGAGC
>JALZHV010000196.1 GCA_030860625.1 Actinomycetota bacterium | reverse complement strand
GGCCGGCGGGGTCTTGGTGACGAAGGTGAAGGAGCGGTCCTCGTAGACGGTGATCTCGACCGGGATGATCGTCCCGCCTTCGCCCTGGGTCTGCGCGTTGAAGGCTTTGCAGAACTCCATGATGTTGACGCCGTGCTGGCCCAGGGCAGGGCCGACCGGCGGCGCCGGGTTGGCGTTGCCCGCCTGGATCTGCAGCTTGATGATCGTGAGGACTTTCTTGGCCATGAGTGGGCTCGTGAGGGTAGCGGTCTTTGCGACCTAGATCTTCTTGACCTGGTCGTAGCCGACCTCGACGGGGGTCTCCCGGCCGAAGATCGAGACCAGCACCTTGAGTTTGGCGGCGTCCTCGTTTATCTCGGCGATCTCGCCGGAGAAGTCGGAGAGGGGGCCGGAAATGACTTTGACGGTTTCGCCGATCGCGAACTGGGCCTGGGTGCGGGGACGCTCGGCCGTCTCGCGGTGGAGCAGACGGTCGACCTCCGGTTTGGAGAGCGGCACCGGTTTGTTGCGGGAGCCGACGAAGCCGGTGACGCCGGGGGTGTTCTTGACCAGGCCCCAGGCGTCGTCGGTCATCTCCATGTTGACGAGGACGTAGCCGGGCATCGTCCGTTTCTCGGTCTGGACTTTCTGCCCGTCCTTCATCTCCGAGACCTGCTCGGTCGGGACGACGACCTGCCGCACGTTGCGGTTCTGACTCATCGTCTGAACCCGGTGCTCGAGGTTGTGCTTGACCTTGTTCTCGTGCCCGGAGTAGGTGTTGATCACGTACCAGCGATACATCTGAAGAAGCCTTTGTTCGGGATCCCTAGAGGATCAGTTGGATGAGCCAGTTGAACAGCGCGTCGAGCGCGCCGAGGTAAGCGGCGGCGACGGCGACGAAGAGGAGGGTTACCGCGGTGGCCTGGATCAGGGTCTCGCGGTCGGGCCACTGGACTTTCTTCAGCTCGGCCCAGCAGGAGGCGATGAACGCGATGAAGCCGGAGCGCTGGCGCTCGGCCTTGGCCTGCTTCTGTTTCTTCTCGAGCTGCTGGCGCTCGCGGCGCTTCTGCTCCTCGCGCTTGCGCTTTTCCGCTTCCTTGGCGGCCTTCGCCTCGGCGCGGCGGGAAGTGCGGGGCTTCGGGGCGTCCGGGGTCTCGAGCTGCTCCTCGGGGGCGCCGGCGCCGATCCCGATCTCGACCGCCTCGGCCTCGGCTACCTCACCGGAGACGCCGAGCTGGGTGTCCCGCTGGGCCTCGGAAGGGGCGTCGTGCCCTTCGCCGGAACGTTTCTGTTCTTCGGCTTCCCGAGCCCGGCGCTCGGCCTTGCGCTGTGCGCGGGTTTTGGCCATCGGGAACTAGCGGGTCTCTTTATGAGGGGTGTGGCGACCGCACCAGCGGCAGAACTTGCGCATCTCGATCCGGTCCGGCGTGTTCCGCCGGGACTTATTGGTCTGGTAGTTGCGCCGCTTGCACTCTTCGCAAGCCATCGTTACCGCGATGCGGACATCTCCGCGAGCCATCTTCCCCTCGTTCCGTGCCTGAAGGACTGTCGTTACAGAAGAAAAACCTCGGGCCGGGGCACGAGGCTGAGCCGAAGGATAGCGCCATCAGCCGCTCAGGGAGGTTCAGAGACCGAGCGTCTTGGCGATGATGTTGCGCTGGATCTCCGAGGTGCCGCCGTAGATCGTCGAGACCAACGCGCTGCGGACGAGTCGCTCCATGTCGTACTCGGAGGAATAGCCGTAGCCGCCCATCATCTGCATCCCTTCCAGGGCGACGCGCTTGGCGACCTCGGTGACGAAGAGCTTCACCATCGAGGCCTGCTGCGGCAGCATCCGCTCCGGGTCCTCGTCGGTGAGGGTGGCGACCCAGTGGGTCATCAGGCGCGCCGCCTGGAGGTCGGTGGCGAGATCGGCGATCCGGTGCTGGAGCGCCTGGAAGGAGCCGATCGGGCGGTCGAACTGGCGCCGTTCCTTGACGTAGAGAATGAGGTCGTCGAAGGCGCGCTGGGCGATCCCGAGGTTGGTCGCGGCGAGGATCAGACGCTCGACGTTGAGCCCAGCCATCAGCTGCGTCCAGCCCTGGTCGACCTCGCCGAGCACGTCCTCGTCGAGGGCCGCGCAGTCGGTGAAGTAGAGGTGGTTGGTCTCGCGGCCGCCCATCGTCTCGATCGGGACGACCTCCATCCCCTCGGCGCTGCGCGGGACCCAGATCATCGTCAGCCCCTCGTGCTTGCCGGCGCCGCGGGTGGTGCGGCAGACGACGAGCACGTGGTCGGAGATGTGGGCGTTGGAGCAGAAGACCTTCTGGCCGTTGAGGACGTAGCCGCCGTCGACCTTCTCGGCGCTGCAGGTGAGGGCGCCGACGTCGGAGCCGGCCTCGGGCTCGGTCATCGCGATCGCCTCGACCGAGCCGGAGGCGATGCCGCCGAGGATTTTCTCCTTCTGCGCCTCGGTGCCGAAGCGCTGGGTGGCGCCGGCGACGATCAGCGTCGTCGCGTAGCCGCCGATCGGGGCGAGGCCGCGCGCGGTCTCCTCCATGAACAGGCAGGCGTCGAGCATCGTCCCGCCCGAGCCGCCGTAGCGCTCCGGGATCGTCACCCCGAGCCAGCCCAGGTCCGCCATCTGGTTGTAGATGTCGAAGTTGTGGTGCTCGCGGTAGCCGTCGGTCAGCCGCTCGCGCTGGTCCGCCGTCCCGCACTCGCGGTCGCAGAAGTCGCGGATCGCGTCGACGAAATCCTCCTGCTCGTTCGTCAGCGCGAAATCCATCGAGAAGCCCGGAACGAGACTCGAACTCGTGACCCCTTCCTTACCATGGAAGTGCTCTACCAACTGAGCTATCCGGGCGGGTCGGCCTCCCTGTGAAGCCGTCTGCTCAGGACGATTCTAGACGGTGGCCGAAAGCCCGGCGGCGCCGGGTCCGGCGAGGTCTAGAGGAACTTGCCCGGGTCGAAGCGGCAGTGGCGGAATTCGTAGTCGAGGACGAGGTTGTTGGTCTGCCTGGCGTTGCTTTCCAGGCGGATGACCATCCTCACGGCGGCGTTTCTTTCGCCGTTGGCCAGCTTCCTGCCGGCGGCTTCGAGCATTTCGGCCTCGGTCTTGACGCCTTTCAGCCACTTCGTCAGTCGGGCGGCATCTTCGCTCGGTTTCGGGACGGCCAACAGCTGCCCGCGGGTGCGCTTCAGCGCCCTGGCGGCGGTGAGGAGCTGGCGCGAAGCTTTCTTCAGCTTGCCTTCCCTGACGTTCCTGCGCACGCCCTTGAGGATCGTCGCGTTGGCTTCGGCGTTCTTCTTGCAGATCGGCTCGACCTGTTCCCGGTACGCGTCCCGTTCCTGATCGGTCGGCGCCGCGGCCACGACCGGGACGGCGCTGAACAGGGCAACCAGGGCGATCAGCAGCGTCAGTCTCCTCATGCCCTTCATTGTGACGACTCGCGGCCGCGGGCGGCATCGATCGCGGCTTCCGTCGCCCGGGTCAGCTCGTCGGCGCCGAAGGCACCCTCGAAGCGGGCGCTGATCCGCCCGTCGCGGTCGACGACGAAGGCCCACGGCTCGGTTTCCAGCTCGAAGGCGCGGAGCTGGGGGCGGACTCCCTTGTTGGGGTCGTTGTCCTCGAAGACCTCCATGTGGATGAAGGTGGCCTCCTCGCCGATCCGGGACTTGACCTCCTCGACGATGTCGACGGTCGGGCCGCAGACGCGGCTCTGGCAGAACTGCGGCGTCGCGAAGACGAGCAGGATCGGCTCCTTGCCGAGCACGTCGGCGAAGTCGGTGCCGTGCATCGAGTCGGGCGGGATGCGCGTCTCGATTTCGCTGATGTCGCTGACCTCGTCGGCCGTCGGGGTGTGGATGCGCGGCGCCCTATCGCCGACGTCGGGGATCGCGTCGTACTGGCCGACGACGTAGCTGGGCAGCCGGGCCGCCTCGAGCTGGTCGCCGCGGCGGATCAGGGCGACCATCGCCAGCTCGCCGCGCTTCTCGACCTTCAGGCGTGGGACCACGTAGACCGAGGTGGCGGAGTTGGGATCGCCCGAGGTGGTTTTGGCCCGGAACGCGGGTGGCGTCTTCAGCGAGTCGACGCGGGCGGGGAAGGGTCCCTGGGCCGGTCCGTTGCGCCCTTCGGCGAAGTAGAGGGCGATGTCGGCGTCGTCGACCTGCTTGCCGCTCAGGTCGAAGACCCCGAAGGCGACGCGGTTGACGCCGACGTCGACGACCCGGCCCGCCGGGG
>JALZHV010000195.1 GCA_030860625.1 Actinomycetota bacterium | reverse complement strand
CGGTCGTCCTCTACGCGCTGCAGGCGCTCTACTCGGAGGACTTCTCGCGGGGGCTGCAGAACGTTTGCTTCTTCTTCATCCCCTTCACCGTCGCCTACCGGCTCTTGCGCGAGGTCGAGTGGGACGGCCGCCTGCTGCGCTTGGCGCTGATCGTGGTCGGGGTCGAGGCGACCGCCTTCGTCCTCGTCGGGACGGCCGAGCTCGCGACCCGCAGCCTCTTCTGGAACGACCAGGTGATCCGGTCGAACGAATTCCACACCTACTTCCGGGTCAACTCGGTCTTCTGGGACCCGAACGTCTACGGCCGCTACCTGGCGCTGATCACCGTGCTCGCCACCGCGGCGCTGCTCTGGGCGCGGACGCGGAGGGACTTCTGGCTGTCCACCGGCCTCATTGCCGCCCTCTGGATCGGGCTGATGCCGACCTACTCGCAGTCGAGCCTGATCGCGCTCCTCGCCGGGCTGGCGGTGCTGGCGGCGATCCGCTGGAGCCGGCCGCGTTGGACCCTGGCGGCGGTGGCGATCGGCTGCGTCGGCGCCGCCGTCGTGGTGATCGCCGCGGGGGGGAAAGTCGACATCGACCGGATCAACATCATCACCGGCGGCCGCGCCGACCTGGTCGAGGGCGGGGCCGAGCTCTTCGCCGAACGGCCGCTCCAGGGCTACGGCTCCGGCTCGTTCCAGGAGGCCTACCGCGACCACCGCGAGGACAAGGACGTGCCGGTCTCCGAGTCCCACACCGAGGTCGTCACCGTCGCCGCCGAGCAGGGGCTGATCGGGCTCGTCGTCTACTTCCTGCTGATCCTGGTGGCGCTGCAAACGCTCGCGAAGGGGATCTGGGGCGCTCGGCCGGCGGGTCCTGTCTCCGACAGAGGCCCTTCGTCCTCGCAAGCTGCGGGCGAAGGACCTCCATCGTCGCCACCCGCCGGACAAGCGGCACGGGCAGCCGTCCTGGCTGCGTTCGTCGCGCTTCTCGTGCACACGCTGGCGTATGCGGGGTTCTTCGACGATCCGATTACGTGGGTGCTACTGGCCGTCGGGGCGTCGCTGGCCGGCGGCTCGACGATCCGCGACCCCGCATAGGGTCTTGAGCATGTCCGGCTACCTGCGCCGCCTGGCGACGACCGGCGCCGCCTACACCGCGGCCAGCATCCTCTCCAAGGTCATCGCGGTCGCGCTGCTGCCGCTCTACACGCGCTACCTCGCGCCGGAGGACTACGGCGCCGCCGAGGTCCTGTTCGCCGCGGTCGTCTTCGCCAGCATCGTCATCCGCTTCGGCCTGATCGAGGCGATCCTGCGCTTCTACTACAAGGACGACGAGGACCCGGCGCAGGTGGTCCGCAGCACCTTCGCCGGCCTCTTCTGGCTCTCGACGCTCGGGGCGCTCGCCGTCCTCCCCTTCGCCGGGCCGATCTCCGAGGCGCTGCTCCCGGCCGAAGAGAACGCCTCCCTCAGCCCCGGCGAAGCCGCCGACCTGGTGCGGATCGCGATCGCCGGCCTCTGGGTGCTGACGATGTGGGAGTTCCTGCTGACGCTGTTCCGGCTCGAGGAGCGCGCCCGCGCCTTCTTCGTGACGACGATCCTCAACGTCCTCGCCTCGATCGCGCTCACCGTCGTCCTCGTCGTCGGCTTCGACGAGGGCGCGCGCGGCCTCCTGCTCGGCAGCTACGCGACCGGCGTCGCCTTCGCCCTCGGCCTGGTCGCCCTGCAGTGGCGGCAGCTCTCGCTGCGCTTCGACTCGGCACTGCTGCGCCGCCTCTTCCGCTTCGGCCTGCCGACGATGCCGGCCGAGGTCTCGCTGTACGCGCTCAACTTCGTCGACCGCCTGATCATCATCCGCACCCTCGGCCTCGCCGAGGCCGGCCTCTACTCGCTGGCGGTGAAGTTCGCCCAGGCGGTCAACATCCTCGTCCGCGGCTTCCAGCTCGCCTGGCCTCCGCTCGCCTACTCGATCCGCGACGACGAGGAGGCGCGCCGCATCTACGCCACCGTCGTCACCCTCTTCGTCGCCGGCTGCGCCTTCGTCGTCACCGGGATGTGGCTGTTCTCGCGCTGGATCGTCCGCGCCCTGGCGGCGCCGGAGTACTTCGAGTCCTACGAAGCCATCGGCCTCGTCGCCACCGCCGTCACCCTCTACGCGCTCTACCTGGTCCTCGTCGTCATCCTCGGCCGCACCGGCCGCACCGAGTTCAACATGCCGGCGGCGCTCGGCGCTCTGGTCGCCAACGTCGCCCTCAACCTCATCCTCGTGCCGCCGCTCGGCATCGTCGGCGCCGGCCTCGCCCTCGTTGCCTCCTACCTGGTCGTGCTGGCGCTGATGTACGGCTTCACCCAGCGCCTCTTCCCGGTCCCCTACGAGTGGGGCCGCCTCCTCCGCGTCGTCCTCACCGTCGCCGCCCTGGTCGGCCTCGCCGAACTCCTCGCCCCCACCGACGGCATCGACGGCCTCCTGATCCGCGCCGCCCTCTTCGCCGCCTACCCGGCGGTCCTCTTCGCCACCGGCTTCTTCAGCGAGGAAGAGCGCCGCTGGCTCGCCCGCCTCCGCCACCCCAGGAAACTGCTGAGCGACCTACGTGCGGTGCGGGCAGAGCCGGCGGTCGATGGCCATGTCTCAGAGGTCTACGAGGTCGAGCGAATGGACGAGGACATCCGCTCCTGATCGCTCAAAAGCGATCCTCGCCCGTCAGCTGTTGCTCGAGCTGGTCCGCACTGCCGGCCAGCAGCTGCATCGGCCGGACCAGCTCGTTTATGTCGAGGTTCTCGAGCGGCACCGCGTGCTTCATCATCACCAGAGTCGGGTCGGCGTCCCATAGCGCCAGACCGCCGCAGATAACCCCGCCGGCTCCGGCCAGGGCCCGCGTCAGGTCGATCTCCGACATCTTGCCCACCGGCGATTCCAGCGTGACCCACCCCTCGCCCCCGTTGTTGAGGCTGAAATAGGTGATGAACATCAGCTGAGTGCGACCGCCGTCGCCGATGAACTCGAGCTTCAGTGCCTTGCCTACATCGTGGCTCACCACGTAGTTGTCGTGTACGAACTTCTTCAACTGCTCCCAGTTGGCCAATACCGCCTCCCATTAGTCAAGTACATCGTTATGGTCGGGGAGAACCTAACGTACCTGGGTAGGTAATGCTAGGACCAGATTAGGGTGCGCCTGCGCGATCGCGGAGGGACTCGCCGCGGTCGGGGCGGAGCGCCTGGCGGGCGTGGGCCCACATCACGGGGGCGGAGCGGTTGGGGAGGACGGTCGCGGCGAGGGCGCGGAGGGCGTAGGTCCAGGCGGTGAGCGTCCGGACCGCCAGCGCGGCTCCGCGGCCGTGGTGCTTTCGTACGTAGAGGTCGTGGTTGCGGTGGAATTCGACGATGCGGGGGAGGCCCTTGGCGAGGTCGGTGGAGAGCTGGTCGTGGTGGACGGCCTCGGCGGCGGGGACGAAGAGCGAGTGCCAACCCGCCTCGTGGAGGCGCTTGGCGAAATCGCACTCGTCGTAGTAGACGAAGAACTCGGGGTCCATGTAGCCGACCGCGGCGGCGGCCTCGCGGCGGACCATCAGCGCGCTCGACTGCGCCCAGTCGACCCGCCGCACCTCCTTGCCGACGCTCTGCACGGTCAGCCGCTTGTGGAGGAAGAGGGCGCCGATCGCCGCCGTGCCGACGCCGGGGAAGCGCCAGGCGCAGGGGACGGGCTGGCCGTCGGAGTCGAATAGCTGGGCGGTGGCCGCGGCCGCTTTCGGTTCGCGCTCGAGCACCGAGAGCAGCGCCTCGGTCGCCCCCGGCCGCAGCTCCGAGTCCTCGTTCAGCAGGAAGCAGTACCTGCCGCGCGCCTCGCGCATCAGGGTCGAGTCGTTCTCCGCCTTGCCGGTGCGTTGCTCCAGCGCGATCAGCCGGATCTCGCCGCCGCGCGCCCGCACCGCCTCGGCCGAGCCGTCCTCGGAGGCGTTGTCGAGGACGAGGATCTCGTGGTCGACGTCCTCGGGGTGGGTGCGCTCGATCGCCTCGAGACAGGCGAGGAGGTACTCGCGGCCGTTCGTGTTCACGACGCAGTAGGAGAGCGTGGGGGCCATGGGGGTCACGATAATCCGCCCCGCCCCATGAAGGTCCAGCTCGTCGACCCCTCGGCTTTCACGCCGCCCTACGACCGCGCACTCGCGGCCGCGCTCGCGCGCGCCGGCGCCGAGGTCGAGCTGCTGTCCAGCCGCTTCCTCTACGGGCC
>JALZHV010000194.1:1223-4235 GCA_030860625.1 Actinomycetota bacterium | reverse complement strand
GCCTCGACCGGGTCGGAGACGATCAGGTAGAGCTCGGTGCGGTTGCAGGTGGAGATCGCCGCCGCCTCGTGGATGCCGGCGGCGGCGGTCAGCTCGGCGAGGGCGCTGACGGCGCGGCCCTCGGTCAGCGAGAGCCGCTCGCGCAGGTCGAGCGGCGCGGTCTTGTGCGAGACGCCGAGGGCTAGAAGCTCCGCCATCAGGCGCTCACCTCCTCGCGCTCCGCTTTGCGGTCCTCGGCGATCGCCGCCACCTCGCGCAGCTCCTTCTCAATCCGCTGCACTTTCGCCGCCATGATCGCGACGTAGACGACGAGCAGGACCATGAAGACGACGTAGGCGCCGGCGACGTACTTGCCGGCCTCGTCGAGCGGCAGCGCCGGGGCGGCGAAGAGGAACTCCATCAGCTCACCTCCGGGGCGATCCGGGAGCTGCCGCCGGAGACCGGCGCGTCGAGGGCGCGGCGCAGGCGCTTGACCTGGCCGGAGGCGCTCTTCGCGGCCAGCTCGAACTTGACCAGGGTCGTCCAGAGCAGGCCCATCGCGACCAGCGAGACGAGGAAGGTGAGCATCATCTCGCCGGGCATGCCGCCTTCGGCGGTGGCGAAGGTGCGCGGGTGGACGAGGCTCTCGGCCATCCGCACCGCCATGAAGTTGAGCGGCACGAAGGCGCCGGCGGTGACGGCGAAGACCGAGGCGTAGCGCGCCTGGCGGTCGCGGTCCTCGATCGCGTAGCGGAAGGGGTAGTAGGTCGCGTAGAGGAGGAAGACGATCAGGAAGCTGACCAGGGTCGGCTCGTCCCAGACCCACCAGTGGCCCCAGGAGGCCTTGGCCCAGATCGCCCCGGTGATCAGGACGGCGACGCCGAAGATCACCGAGATGTGGATCGCGACGTAGGAGTAGGCGTCCCACTTGCGGTCGTTCGAGCGCAGGTGGAGGACGGCGAAGACGCCGCCCGCCATGAACCCGAACAGCGCCACGACCGCCAGCGGCACGTGGACGTAGAAGATCTTCTGGACGAAGCCCTGGTCGGCGTCGAGCGGCGCGTAGAAGAAGACCAGCGAGAGCGACAGGGCGAGCATCGCCACGGAGGCGATCGAGAGGGGCTTCAGTCCTTTGCCGTACATGCTCGGGGAGGGTGGGGACGGGTGGTGCCCGGTCAGTCCTCGAGGAGGAAGTCGAATACCGCGTAGCCGACCAGGCTGAAGATCAGATCGTATAGGCCGAGCACCGTCAGCCAGGTGCCGAAGCGCTCGTAGGAGGGTCCGCCCACGGCCAGGAGCGGCTCGGTGGCGCCCGTGGCGGCGATCATTAGCGGCACCGCCAGGGGCAGGAGGACCAGCGGCACCAGCAGGTCGCGGGCGCGCGAGTTGACCGCCATCGAGGAGATCAGGGTGCCGGTGACGGCGAGGCCGAGGTCGGCGAGGAGGAGGACCGCGACGAGCGGGCCGAGCCCGGCGGCGCCGTCGAGGAAGAAGATCGCGAAGATCGGCACCGTGACCAGCTCCAGCGCCAGCAGGTAGACGAGCAGGGCCGCGACCTTGGCGGCGAAGAGGACGCTGCGGTCGATCGGCGCCAGGCGGATCGCGTCGAAGCCGCCCTCCTCGCGCTCGGCGACGAAGAGGCGGTTGATCCCGAGCACGGCGGCGAAGAGCAGGGTCGCCCAGAGCACGCCGGAGGCGAGGCTGCCGGAGAGGCTGGTGCGGTCGAGGCCGAAGCGGAAGACGACGAAGGTGGTGACGGCGAAGAGCGCCATCGCCGGCAGCGACTGCAGGGTGCGCAGCTCCGCGCGCAGGTCCTTGGCGAGGATCGCCGCGAAGGCGGCGCGGGAGGGGGTCACGAGACCACCGCCGCTTCGCCGATCCCGAGCCGCAGGACCTGGTCGGCCTCGGGCAGGTGGCGCTCGGGGTCGTGGGTGACGACGACGCGGGTGGCGCTCGTGCCGGGACCGATCAGCTCGCGGGCCAGCTCGCGGCCCTCGACGTCGAGGTTGGAGTCGGGCTCGTCGAGCAGCAGCAGCTCCGGATCGTGGAGGACGTAGCGGCAGATCGAGAGCCGCTGGCGCATCCCGGCCGAGAGCTCGGCGACCCGCTCGTCGGCGCGCCGCTCCATTCCGACGGCGCGCAGCAGCTCCTCGATTCGCCTCTCGGCGGCATCGCGGCCGACCCCGTGCAGGCGCGCCTGGAAGCGGAGGTTCTCGCGGCCGCTGAGGTCGCGGTAGAGCAGCGGCTCGTGGCCGAGGTAGCCGATCCGGCCGCGCAGCTTCCAGGCCTCGTCCGGCAGCGAGCAGCCGAGCACGACGACCTCGCCGCCGCTCGGCCGCAGCAGCGTCGCCAGGATCCGCAGCAGCGTCGTCTTCCCGGCGCCGTTGGGACCGAGGACGACGAGTGAGGCGCCTCCGGGAACTTCGAAGTCGACACCGTCGAGGGCGGGGCGGTCGCCGTAGTCGCGCCGCAGCCCCGCGACGGCTATCGCGGGCCCGGCCTTCTCCTGCGCGGAAGCCATCGGCCGGGATTCTGATGCCTCCCGATCATCTAGGCTGCCGCCGCCTTCGCACGAGAGGGCGCGATCAGCTCAAACAAGGAGGAATGGATGAGGAAGCGAGTTGCGGCGGCGGCGGTTGCGATCGTCGCGGCGCTGGCCGTGGCGGTGCCGGTGGTGAGCGCCGATGAACCGGGCCAGACGGTGAAGATCAAGTCGACGATCACGATAGGCGCCAGCGGCTACCAGGGCAAGGTCAAAGCCAAGAACCCGAACTGCATCGGCGAGCGGGTCGTCGTCCTCAAGCAGAAGGGCAACGGCGTCCTCAGCCGCGTCGAGTCGAAGGCCAACGGCAACTGGAAGGCCGACCTCGAAGAGCTGAACGAAAACATCAAGATCCCGGCCAAGGTCTTCGCCGAAGTGAAGCCGGTGACCCAGGGAACCGCGGGGACGATCTACCGCTGCCTCGGCGCCGTCTCCCGCACGGTGGAAATCAGCGGCGGCTGATCAGCGGCGCTTCCGCAGGGTGCGGCGCC
>JALZHV010000194.1:0-1213 GCA_030860625.1 Actinomycetota bacterium | reverse complement strand
CAGCAAGGGCGCCGCACCTTCGCGCAGGGCTTTCGCTCGCGTCTCGCCTTTGCCGTAGAGGACCTTCGCCGAGGCCTTCACCGCCTCGCCGAGGGTCTGGTCGTAGGGATGCCACCAGAAGTCGCGGGTCAGGCCCGGCTCCCAGACGTTGGTCTTGATGTTCACGCACTCGTAGAAGCCGAATTTCGAGTGCGAGCGGCCGAGGCCGGAGTCCTTGACGCCGCCCCAGGCGCACTGGCAGGTGCCGTGGCTGAAGGAGTGGTCGTTGATCCAGACCATCCCGGACTCGATCCGCTTCGAGATCCGTTCGCCGCGCTGGCGGTCCTTGGTCCAGACCGAGGCGCCGAGGCCGAACTCGGAGTCGTTGGCGAGGTCGATCGCCTCCTGCTCGGAGTCGACGACGACGATCGGCAGCACCGGGCCGAAGATCTCCTCGTTCATGATCCGCATCTGGTGGGTGACGCCGGTGAGGACGGTGGGGGCGATGAACTTGCCGGGCAGGCCGGGCAGCTCGACCGGGCCGCCGCAGCGCTTGGTCGCCCCGGAGGCGACCGCGTCCTCGATCAGTTCGCAGACGATCTCGTACTGCTCCTCGGAGGTCATCGGGCCGACCGCGGTGTCCCAGCTGAGCGGGTTGCCGACCTCGAGCTTTTCGGTCTCGCGGACGACGCCCTCGACGAAGCGGTCAGCGATGTCGCGCATCACGTAGACGCGCTCGATCCCCGAGCAGGTCTGGCCGGCGTTGGCGAAGCCGCCCCAGACGGCGCCGGAGACGGCGTTGCCGAGGTCGGCGTCGGAGCAGACGATCATCGGGTCCTTGCCGCCGAGCTCGAGGACCGAGCCCTTGAGTTCGGAGGAGCAGACTTCGCCGACCTTGCGGCCGACCGGGACCGAGCCGGTGAAGAAGATCTTGCCGGCGCTGGAGCGGCAGAGCGCGTCGCCGATCCGGCCGCCGCCGTGGACGACGCGGACCAGGCCCTCGGGCAGGCCGCCCTTCTCGAAGACCTCGCGGATCTTCTCGCCGAGCAGCGGGGTCAGGCTGGCCGGCTTGAGGACGACGCCGTTGCCGGCCATCAGCGCGATCGCGACCTCGCCGAAGGGGATCGACCACGGGTAGTTCCACGGCGCGATCACGCCGACCACGCCGAGCGGCTCGTAGGTGAAGCGGGCGCGCTTCTGCTTCAGGAAGACGGGCAGCGGGACGCGCTCGTCG
>JALZHV010000193.1 GCA_030860625.1 Actinomycetota bacterium | reverse complement strand
GCCGTGGGCGGCGCTGGGGGCGCGGGCGGCGGCCGAGCTCTACGGCTGCGAGCTGCTGGTCGAAGGGGTCGAGGACCAGGACGACAACGTCACCCGCTTCGTCTGGATCGCCCCGCAGGGGACCGAGCAAGTCGCCAGGGAAAGGGAGGGCCCGTGGAAGACCTCGCTCGTCTTCTCCGAGCTCGGCGCCGACCACCCGGGCGCACTGGTCGATGCGCTGAGCGAGTTCTCGACCCGCGGGATCAACCTGACGCGGATCGAGTCGCGGCCGCTGCGCCAGGGCCTCGGCCGCTACATGTTCTTCTGCGACCTGGAGGGCAAGGAGGACGACCCGGTCGTCGCCGAAGCCCTCGAGCGGCTGCGCGGCAAGGCCGAGTCGGTACGGATCCTCGGCTCCTATCCGGTCGGCTGAGCCAGAACGGGCGCCGAGCGCCCTACAATTTGCTGCAGCCATGGCCAGGGTCCTGGTACTCAACGCGACGTATGAGCCGATCAACGTCTGCACGTTGAGAAGAGCCGCTGTCCTGCTTCTCAAGGAAAAGGCCGAACTACTGGAGCAGCGCGACGGGGCCGCGCTCCACTCCGAGCGGATGACGATGGAGCGGCCGGACGTGATCCGCCTCGTCAACTACGTGCGGATCCCGCGCGAGGCCCACCGCCGCAAGATCACCCGCCGCGCCGTCCTCGCCCGCGACGACTGGACCTGCCAGTACTGCGGCTCGACCAAATCCGGCCTCACCGTCGACCACGTCATCCCCCGCTCCCGCGGCGGCCTCTCCGTCTGGGAGAACATCGTCGCCGCCTGCCCGCCCTGCAACCGCCGCAAGGGCAACCGCCTCCCCCGCGAGATCGAGATGCACCCCGCCAAGACCCCCAAGGCCCCACCCCCCACGGTCTTCATCCAAGTCGCCAGCCCGAAGATCCCCCCGGCCTGGCAGCAGTATTTGCCGGCGGCGGCTTAGAGCTACGCCGTAGAAGCGCCTCGCAGGACTGCCTCGATCCCACGCGAGACGAGGGTGCACAGACGCGGCGAGGAGATGCGCTCGACCCAGCCGTCCAGGGCCGCACAGTCGAACTTTGCGGGGAGCTCGAGCTCCGGGAAGTAGGCCTGCCCACCGGCGGCCGCCCGGACGTAAACGGTGTCGAATATCGCCTTCTCCGGCGTCGCCAGGTAACCGATCGCTTCGGATCCCTCGAACCCACCGAAGACCTCGGCGGCCAAGTGGTGGACCGAGTAAGTGGCGATGCTGGTCTCGATTCGGCTCGATCGATCGAGCGACGCGACCGAGATCTGGCGCGGGATCTGCTCGATCAAGCCGTGGTGGGCAAGCGCCGACCAGAGGGAGACGTAGGCGGGAAAGGGCGCAGTCAGGAAGGGTGCGACCGCGAACGGGGCGATTCCTGGATCGAGCGCCCAGAACCCCCGCCGCAAGTGACGCGCGAGCCCGGCCTCCTCCATCGCGCGCAGCCTTCGTCCGGTCGTCACCCGGTCGGCCTGCCATCGCGCGGCGGCCTCGCGGGTGCTGAGAACCGGCCGGCCCATCCGCATCAGGTCTCCGTAGGCCTCGATCGGCTTCACGCCAGCTCCTCCAGCTTCGCGGCGACGAAGGTCTGCATCTGCTCCCAGGAGCCGGCGTCGTAGAGCTCGACCGCGTCGGACTCCAGGAAGGGAAGCACTTGGTCCCGGAATGCGTCGAAGGGCAGTTCGAGCGCCCGCTCGGCGGCGGCTTCGAGGGTCTCGCCGGCCACTGCGCCCTGCGGGAGGGGCTTGCGGCGCAGGAGCAGGTCGAGGTCGAAGACGTCGCGGGCCTGGGTCTCGGACCGTCCGGCAAGAGCAGCGACCTTCTGTTCGGCTGGCACGTCGCCCGTGTAGTGCTGGACGACCGGGGCGCGAAGGGCGTAGGGCTCAACGATGCGTGCAGGGATGGGCTCTAGCCGGTAACCCCCTTCTCCTTCGCGGTGGCTGAACTCGACTTTGGTCCGAAGCGCCTCCCGCCGCCAGGGCACGTGGAGGCCGATCTTCCAGCGCTGAGTCGTATCGGTCTGCTTCGGCTTCGAGAACTCGGCGATCGAGACTTCAGCAGGGCGCAAGAGAAGGCTCAACGTCCCCTTGGCCAGCAGGTCGTCCACCTTCTTTTCCAGATTCCAGCTGGGCACTCCCAGGAGGTCTAGGTCGATGTCCTCCGAATAGCGGACACTGTCGAAGAAATAGCGGAGGTTCACGCCCCCTTTGAGGACATACCTGGAGGGGTCCAAGCGTCGCGACAGGACCTCTAGAAAAGAGACGTGGAATAGCTCAACGACTCGAACATCGCTGAGAATCATGCCTCAAGAATACAACCTAGAGGCGCCTTGTGTATCTAACTTGTATTCCTAAAATAGGAGGGTCTACTCGTCCGCGCCGTCGAGTGAGGCCTCGACCAAGGGCTCCTGGCCGTCGTCCTCGGCCGCTGCTGCGCCTTGGTCGCTCTCGGACTCGACCACCAGGGCGACGGCGCTGACGCGGTCGTCGTCCTTGATGTTCATCACCTTGACGCCCTGGGTGGGGCGGCCCATCTGCGAGATGCCGTTGACGGGGGTGCGCTGAACCATGCCGTTCTGGGAGATGAAGAGGAGGTCCTGGTGCTCGCCGACGATCAGGGCGCCGGCGAGGCCGCCCTTCTTCTCGGTCAGCTTCGCGGTGAGGACGCCTTTCGTGCCGCGGCCCTTGACCGGGTACTCGGAGACCGGCGTGCGCTTGCCGTAGCCGTTCTCGGTGACGACGAAGAGTTCGGTGTCGTTGCGGGCGACGTCCATCGCCAGCACCCGGTTGTCCTTGCCGGAGACGTTCATCCCTTTGACGCCGCTGGCGGGGCGACCCATCGTCCGCACGTTCTCCTCGGAGAAACGGCAGGCGTGGCCGGAGTGGGAGATCATGAGGATGTCGTCTTCGCCCGAGGTCAGCCGCACCTGGACCAACTCGTCGTCGTCGCGGATATTGATCGCGATGATCCCGTCGGCGCGGATCGGCGTGTTGTAGGCGAGGAACTCGGTTTTCTTGATCTGCCCCTTGGCGGTGGCGAAAGCGAGGTACTTGTTCTCTTTGAAGTCCCGGGTCGGGATCACCGCCATCACCCGCTCGCCTTCGCGCAGCGGCAGCAGGTTGTTGAGCGAGCTGCCTTTCGCGGTGCGCGATCCCTCCGGCAGCTCGTAGACCTTGAGCCGGTAGACCTTGCCGCGGTTGGTGAAGAAGAGCAGGTAGTCGTGGGTCGAGCAGATGTGGAGGTGGGCGATGTAGTCGTCGTCTTTGAGGTTCATCCCCATCACGCCGACGCCGCCGCGGCGCTGCTGACGGTAGGTCGCGAGCGGCAGCCGCTTGACGTAGCCGGAGGCGGTCAGCGAGATCACCATCTGCTGGTCGGCGATCATGTCCTCGATGCCGACATCGCCCTCGAAGTGGGCCAGTTCGGTGCGTCGCTCGTCGCCGTAGGAGTCGACGATTTCCGCCAGCTCGTCCTTGACCAGCCCCATCACCCTCGCCTCGTCGCCGAGGATCGCCCGCAGTTCGCCGATCCGCTCCATCAGGTCGGCGTGCTCGGCGCGGACCTTGTCGGCCTCGAGCGCGGTCAGGCGCTGCAGGCGCATGTCGAGGATCGCCTGCGCCTGCTCGCGGGAGAGCTCGAAGCGGGCGACGAGCTGCGTACGCGCGTCGTCGGTGTCAGCAGCGGCGCGGACGATCGCGATCACCTCGTCGAGGTTGTCGAGCGCGATCAGGTAGCCCTGCAGGATGTGGGCCTGGCGCTCCTTCTTGCGCAGCTCGTACTTCGAGCGGCGCGTGACGACCTCCCGCTGGAAGTCGAGGTAGTGGCGGACGAGCTCGAGCAGCGAGAGCGTGCGCGGGACGCCGTCGACGAGCGCGACCGCGTTGTAGCCGAAGGTCGACTGGAGCGCGGTGTGCTTGTAGAGCTTGTTCAGCGCGACCTGCGGGATCGCCTCGCGCTTGAGCTCGATCTGGATCCGCATCCCCGACTTGTCGGAGTGGTCGGCGAGATCGGAGATCTCCGGCAGCACCTTGTCGTTGACGAGGTCGGCGATCTTCTTGATCACGCCGGCGTCGCCGCCCTTCTTCACGCCGTACGGGAGCTCCGTGACGATGATCGCGGACTTGCCGCCGCGCAGCTCCTCGATGTGCGCCCGCGCGCGCATGACGATGCGGCCGCGACCGGAGCGGTACGCCTCTCGAATACCCTCCCGGCCGAGGATGATC
>JALZHV010000192.1 GCA_030860625.1 Actinomycetota bacterium | reverse complement strand
TCCCTGATCCGCTCGATCAGGTCGGCGTGCTCTGAGCGGACCTTGTCGGACTCCAGCGCCGTGAGGCGCTGCAGGCGCATGTCGAGGATCGCCTGCGCCTGCTCGCGCGAGAGGTCGAACTGCTCTATTAGGCCCTCGCGCGCCGCGTCGGGGTCGTCGGAGCCGCGGATCAGCGCGATCACCGCATCGAGGTTGTCGAGGGCGACCAGCAGCCCCTCGAGGATGTGCGCCCGCGCCTCCGCCCGCCGAAGTTCGTACTGGGTCCGGCGGGTCACCACGTCGCGCTGGTGTTCCACGTAGTGGTGGATCAGCTCGCGCAGGCTCAGCGTTTTCGGCACGCCGTCGACCAGCGCCACCATGTTGGCGCCGAAGGTCGACTGCATCGCCGTTTTCTTGTAGAGGTTGTTGAGGACGACTTTCGCCGGCGGGCCGCCGCGCTTGAGCTCGATCACCAGGCGCATGCCCGAGCGGTCGGACTCGTCGCGCAGGTCGGAGATCCCCTCCAGTTTCTTGTCGCGGACGAGGTCGGCGATCTTCGTGATCAGGCCGCCCTCGCCGCCCTTCTTGACCATGAACGGCAGCTCGGTGACGACGATCGCTTCCTTGCCGCCCTTGAGCGGCTCGACGTGGGCGCGCGCCCGGACCCGGATGCTGCCGCGGCCGGAGCGGTAGGCGTCGGTGATCCCCTCGCGGCTCATGATCCCGCCGCCCGGGAAATCGGGGCCTTTGACGTGCTGCATCAGGCCCTCGAGGTCGATCTCCGGGTCGTCGATGTAGGCGGCGACCGCGTCCGCCACCTCGCGCAGGTTGTGCGGCGGGATGTTGGTCGCCATCCCGACCGCGATCCCGGAGGTGCCGTTGACCAGCAGGTTCGGGAAGCGCGCCGGCAGGACCAGCGGTTCGCTCGCCTTCTCGTCGTAGTTGGGGCCGAAGTCGACGGTGTCGGCGTCGATGTCGCGCAGCAGCTCGGTCGCGAGCCGGGCCAGCCGGGCCTCGGTGTACCGCATCGCCGCTGCCGGGTCGTCGTCGATCGAGCCGAAGTTGCCCTGACCGTCGACCAGCGTGTAGCGCAGGGAGAAGTCCTGCGCCATCCGCACGAGGGTGTCGTAGATCGCCGAGTCGCCGTGCGGGTGGTACTTGCCCATCACCTCGCCGACGATGTAGGCGCACTTGCGGTAGGACCGGGTCGGCTGCAGACCGATGTCGTGCATCGCGTAGAGCACGCGGCGGTGCACCGGCTTGAGGCCGTCGCGGACGTCCGGCAGCGCCCGCCCGACGATCACGCTCATCGCGTAATCGAGGTACGACGAGCGCATCTCCTTCTCGAGCTCGCGCTCCTCGATCCGACCCGTCAGTGCATCCAGTGCCATTACTAATTCACACCCTTAAGTGAGATAAGTGAGTTAAACGAAATGTGACAGTGTGAGTTCAGGGACTCACACATCGAGGAACCTGACTTCTTTCGCGTGTTCCTCGATGAACTCACGCCGTGGCCCGACCTGATCGCCCATCAGCATCGAGAAGATCGTGTCGGCGGCGGTGGCGTCTTCCAGCGTCACCCGCGCCAAGGTGCGGCTCGCCGGGTCCATCGTCGTCTCGCGCAGCTGGTCGGGGTTCATCTCGCCGAGTCCCTTGAACCGCTGCACGTCTACGCCTTTGCGAGCCAGCTCCAGCACCGCCCCGCGCAGCGCCTCGAAGGAGAGCGCGACGTTGCGCCGGTCGCCGAACTCGATCTCGAACGGCGGCCTCCCGACCTGCTTCAGCAACGCCTCGTGGACCTCGGCGAACTTGCGGTAGTCGTGGTGGGCGAACATGGCGGCCGGCAGGCGGTGGGTGCGGGCGAGGCCGCTGCGCCGTTCGATCGCCTTGACCACTAGGAGGTCGTCGCTCTGCTCCACCACCTCGGTGTCGAAAGGCTCCCCCTCGGGCGCCTTCTTGCCGAGTAGCTTCGCGGCCGCGGCGACCGTCTTCACTCCCTCATCGAGCAGGTTCGACTCCTCGAGGAAACGCACCGCTTCATGGCCGAACTCGGCCTCCAGCGAAGAGCCCCAGCCCTCGTACTCCTTCGAGCGCCGGATGTAGCCCTGCCAGCGAGTCGCGGTCAGCTTCGTCTTCTTGCCGTTCGCGTCTTTCAGCTCGTAGTCCTCGAGCTTGTCCCGCAGCAGCACCTCTTCGAGTTCGGAATCGCGCTCCAGATAGGTCACTTGATTGCCCTGTTTCACCCGGTAGAGCGGCGGTTTCGCGATGTACACGTAACCGGCGTCGATCAGCTCCGGCATCTGCCGGTAGAGGAAGGTGAGGACGAGGGTGCGGATGTGGGCACCGTCGACGTCGGCATCGGTCGCCATCACGATTTTGTGGTACCTCGCGTCCTCGAGGTTGAACTCTTCGTGGACGCCGGTGCCGATCGCGGTGATCAGCGCCTGGATCTCGTTGTTGGCCAGCACCTTGTCGATGCGGCTCTTCTCGACGTTGATGATCTTCCCGCGCAGCGGCAGCACCGCCTGCGTGTTGCGGTCGCGAGCCTGCTTGGCGGAGCCGCCGGCGGAATCGCCCTCCACCACGAAGATCTCGGCCAGGCTCGGGTCCTTCACGGTGCAGTCGGCGAGCTTGCCCGGCAGGGTCGAGTTCTCCAGCGCCGACTTGCGGCGGGTCAGGTCGCGGGCCTTGCGCGCGGCGTCGCGGGCGCGGGAGGCGTCGATCGCCTTGCTGATGATCCGCCGCGCGTCGCCGGGGTTCTCCTCGAGGTACTCGGCCAGCTTGCGGTTGACCGTCTCCTCGACCAGCCCTTTGATCGGCGGGTTGCCGAGTTTGGTCTTGGTCTGACCCTCGAACTGCGGGTCGTGCAGTTTCACGGAGATCACCGCGGTCAGGCCCTCGCGCACGTCCTCGCCGCTGAGGTTGTCGTCTTTCTCCTTGAGCAGGCCTTTGTTGCGCGCGTAGGCGTTCAGCGTCCGCGTCAGCGCCGCCCGGAAGCCGGAGAGGTGGGTGCCGCCCTCGTGGGTGTTGATGTTGTTGGCGAAGCTGAAGATCGATTCCTGGTAGGAGCCGTTCCACTGCATCGCCAGCTCGACTTCGCCGGCCTCCTCGCTGCCCTCGAAGTAGATGACCTTGCGGTGCAGCTCGTCCTTGTTCTCGTTGAGGTGGCGGACGAAGTCCTCGATCCCGCCCTCGTACTGGAAGGTGACGCTGTTGGTGGCGCCGCGCTCGTCGATCAACTCGATCTTCAGGCCGCGGGTCAGGAACGCCGTCTCGCGCAGGCGCTCGGCCAGCGTCTGGAAGTCGAAATCGATCTCCTCGAAGATCTCCAGGTCGGGGAGGAAGGTGATCTTGGTCCCGTGGGCCTCGGTCTTCTCGCCCGGCGTCAAGTCGTTCTGGGGCTTGCCGCGCTCGTAGTCCTGCGACCACACCTTGCCTTCGCGGCTGATTTCCAGGTGCAGCCGCTCGGAGAGCGCGTTGACGACCGAGACACCGACGCCGTGCAGGCCACCGGAGACTTTGTAGCCGCCGCCGTCCCCGAACTTGCCGCCGGCGTGGAGGACGGTGAGCACGACCTCGGCCGCCGGCCGCCCCTCCTTCTCCATCGTCTCGACCGGGATCCCGCGGCCGTTGTCCTCGACCGTGCAGGAGTTGTCGGGGTGAAGGACGACCTTGACGCTGTCGCAGTGACCGGCGAGGGCCTCGTCGACGGAGTTGTCGACGATCTCGTAGACCAGGTGGTGGAGACCGCGCGGGCCCGTCGAGCCGATGTACATGCCGGGGCGCTTGCGGACCGCTTCCAGTCCCTCGAGGACGGTGATGTCCTGGGCGCCGTAAGAGCCGCCGTTGGCTTTTTTGTCAGGCAATGAGTCCCTTCCGGTTGACACGAAAAACCCCGACGCCCAGGAGCTTGCTCCACGGTGGTCGGGGCGCAATGCGAGTTGCCATAAGAATACCAGTTCAGGCGCTCGGACAGGGCCGCAACATCAACCGATTTCCCTGCAAATCGTGAGAAAAGAATCGCTAGAAAGAGTCTGAGTTGACGCGAAATCGCAACGCCTCGGGCGCCGAGTCGCCCAACGCGCTTTTCAGACGCTCCAGAAGGCTCTCCTGCATCAGGTCGAGCTCCTGCGCCCAGACCGAGTCCGCGCACTCGATCGTCAGCGTTCCCGCCCGCTCGGAGACCGGCCGCGCGACCGCCGCCAGCTGCTCGCCGACGGCGCCCGCCCAGGCGGCCTGAACGGCGGCCAGGGGGGTCTTCGGGGCGGCCCGCTGCAGCGC
>JALZHV010000191.1 GCA_030860625.1 Actinomycetota bacterium | reverse complement strand
GGCGACGACCGCCCGGGTCAGCGCCCGTCCGGCGAGGGCGAGGGCGCCGACGACCGCGGCGAGGATCACCACCGGCACCAGCGAGAAGCTGCCGGCCAGGAGCGCCAGCCCGCCGAAGGCGGCCGCCTCGCCGCAATAGATGACCGGGAGAGCGAAGCGGGGCGGCGGCTTCTCGGCCTGGGTGACCAGGATCGGGGCCAGGAGGGCGGGCAGGAACCGCGTCCCCAGGAACAGCGCGGTCGTCGCCAGAGCGCTTTCGGTCTGGTCGTAGACCAGCACCGAGAGGGCGATGACGCCCATCCAGTCGCCGAGCTCGTTGACCGCGTAGGAGGCAGCCAAACGCCGAAATAGCGGGCGTTTGAGGGGGTCGGTTAGGCGGGGGCTACGCATACCTGGCCATGCGTATTACTTCATTTCTGCACAACTTTTCCTGCAGATGCACAAGTTTCCGCAAAGCTGTGCTACAAAGTGACCAGCAATTGAGAAGTTTCCACGATGCAACGCACAACGTTGCGGGCTTCAACGACTAATGGAAGGGGCAGAGAACATGGGTTTTCGTCACTAGTTGTTTCCCGCAGGCCGGCTTGATTGAACGGTCTGCATAAAGCTTCAGAAGGGCGTCCCGGATGGGGGCGCCCTTCGTCGTTTAGGGGTCGGTTCCCTCCCTCTGATCCGGTGCAGGGGGCGAAACCGATGCCTCTATCCCGGATTGGGCGAATTTGGCCATGTGGCTAATAGCGCTTGCCTAAGCCCGACAGTCGGTCTAACTTTGGGGTTCCCAAATAGCGGAATCGCCATAAAGAGCCCAGGCGCAGGGAAAAAGAACGCGTTAGTGAAGAAGAGGGCGATTCGGCTAGGGCAACCAGTCCACCCGAGTTCAATCGAAGATGGCCCGCACCCGACCAACCCCCACCGCGATCGCCGTGATGATCGGCGCCTTGCTGCTGACCCTCGTCGGGGGGATCTGGCGCGCGCCTGACGCCAACTGGGACCTCGCCTTCTTCGCGGTCCTGCTGGCCTTCTCGGTCTTCAGCGACCTCACCGCGGTCTCCACCGAGTCGAAGCTGAAGATCTCCGGCAGTTTCCTCGCCCTGGTCGTCGCGATGGTCTTCCTTGGCGGCACCCCGGCGGCGATCATCGGCGTCGCCACGATCCTCACCGGCTGGCTGCGCTGGCGCGACGACTGGCACTACCTCCTGGACAACGTGCTCACCTACGCGCTCTTCCCGCTGCTGGGGGGGATCGCCTTCCACGAGGGCGTCGTCGCGCTCGACCTGACGCCGTCGGAGCCGACCTTCTACCTCTGCGTCTTCGGCCTCTTCCAGCTCGCCCTGGCGATCAACTTCCTGATGATCGCCAGCTACGGCTGCTACGTCGAGCGCTCCTCGTTCAAGACGAAGCTGCGGGTGCTGCCGCCGGTCCTCCCCTCGGAGTTCGCCAGCGCGATGCTCGCCGTCGCCGTCGCCTACATCTATTACGAGATCGGGATCTCGGCGATCGCCCTCTTCGGCGTCGTCCTCGTCACCTTCCAGTACCTGCTGGGCCAGCTGCTGCTCTCCCAGCAGCGCGCCCGCGAGCTGGAGCTGCGCAGCAAGCAGCTGGCCAGCTTCCAGGTCGGGATGTTGAGCGCGATGCTGCGCACGCTCGACCTGCGCGACCAGATGACCGCCCGCCACAGCGCCGCGGTGGCGCGCTACTCGCGGGCGATCGCCCAGCGCGCCGGCTTCTCGCGCCGCGAGGAGGAGCTCGTCCACATCGCCGCGCTGCTGCACGACATCGGCAAGTTCATCCTTCCCGACCGGATCTTGAAGGCCAACGTGCCGCTGACGGACGAGGACTGGATGCTGATCAAGCGCCATCCCCAGCAGGGCGCCCGCGTCGTCTCCGCGCTCGACGGCTACGGCCCGGTGGCGGAGATCATCCTCGCCCACCACGAGCGGATCGACGGCAAAGGCTATCCGCGCGGTTTGGTCGGGGACGAAATCCCGGAGCTGGCGCGGATCATCTCCGTCGCCGACACCTACGACGTGATGACCGCCCGCGACTCCTACCGGACGCCGATGTCGAGCTACGACGCGATCGTCGAGCTGCGTCGCGTCGCCGGCAAACAGCTCGACGCCCGCTTCGTCGAGATCTTCATCGAGCTGCTCGAGGGCAAGGACGTCTCCTTCCAGCATGGGGAGGCCGCCGACTTCGAGAAGGAGCTGGCGTTGGAGGCGCGGATCGAAGAGGCCGCCAGCCCCGGCGGCGAGGCGAACCGCTTCCAGGTCGCCGGCGTCAACTGACCCTGTAGCGTTGCGCGCGATGCGCGCGGTCACTTTCCAGGCGCCCGAGGAGGTGCGGGTCGAGGAGAAGCCCGATCCCGAGATCGTCGCGGCCGACGACGCGCTGGTGCGGGTCGAGGCGAGCGGCATCTGCGGCTCGGACCTCCACATCTACCACGGCCGGGTGCCGGTCGAGCAGGGCTTCACGATCGGCCACGAGTTCGTCGGCACCGTGGTCTCCGCGGGCGACGACGTCGAACGGGTGGCCGTCGGCGACCGCGTGCTCGGCACCTTCCACACCGCCTGCGCCACCTGCGCCTCCTGTCTGCGCGGCGACTACCACCGCTGCCGCAACGGCCAGACCTTCGGCCACGGCGCCAACCTCGGCGACCTGCAGGGCGCCCAGGCGGAGCTCCTGCTGGTGCCGCGGGCGAACCTGACCCTGCGCCGGGTGCCGGAGGGGATGTCTGCCGACGTCGCCCTCTTCGCCGGCGACGTGATGGGAACCGGCTACCACGCGATCGCCCACGCGGAGATGCGGGCGGGGGACACGGTCGCGGTGCTCGGGCTGGGACCGGTCGGGCTCTGCGCCGTGCAGGCGGCGCTCGCCGGCGGCGCGGTTCAGGTCTTCGCGATCGACACGGTCGCCGAACGGCTGGAGATGGCCGAGCGCTTCGGCGCGACGCCGCTGCACCTGACCGAGCAGGACTCGAAGCGGACGATCCGCGCCGCTACCGAAGGGCTTGGCGTCGACGTCGTCGTCGATGCGGTCGGCGACCCCGGGCCGCTGGCGCTGGCGGTCAGCCTCGCCCGCGACGCCGGCACCGTCTCCGGCATCGGCGCCTACGCCGGCAAGGGCGAGGTGCCGCTCGGCCTAGCCTGGCTCAAGGGCCTGCAGCTGCGCCTCGGCCTCGCCAACGTGATCGCCCACGTCGACCGCGTCCTCGCCCTGATGGAGACCGGCAAGCTCGACCCGAGCCCGCTGGTGACGCACCACATGCCGCTGGATGAGGCGAGTGAGGCGTACAGGGTCTACGACAACCGCGAAGCGCTGAAGATCGTCCTCACGCCCTGAGGTCTCAGCCGCCCTTGAGAATGGTGGCCAGCAGTACGCCGAGCACCGAGACGACCAGAGTGAAGTTGCCGCGCTGGAAGGTGCTCTGGAGAGTTCTCATCTCCTGCTTGAGCTCCCTGACCTCTTCCCTGGTCTCCATGATCCGCCGGTCGACTTCAACTAAGCGTTCATCGACACGCTCGAACTTTTCATCGACCCGGTTGAACCGTTCGTCGACTCGCGCGAAGCGCTCGGCCAAGGCTTCCTCGGGCGGTGCCATCATCTGCATGCTGCCAGGCTAACGAACATTTTGCAACGTGTTGTCTACGAAAGTAAATTCTTTGGAACTTCCATAGCTGTTCCAGTTGACTCACACAGTGCTTCCTACTACTGTGCGGTCTGGTGGCACAGTTGGAGCCGACCCCTTTCCTGATCGACCCCGGCGATGAGCTGCCGGTCGGGCTGCAACTGAGCTGGCGCCTGCGGGCGCTGATCCGCACCGGCGAGCTGGCGGCGGGAGAGCGGCTGCCGAGCTTCCGGCGGTTGGCGGAGTGGGCGGGGGTGAACGTCGGCACGGTCCGCGCCGTCTACGAGGGCCTCGAGGAAGAGGGGCTGGTGGTCAGCCGCCACGGCCAGGGAACGTTCGTGGCCGAAGGGGTTGCGGCGGAGCCGAAGCTCGAGGAGATCGCGACGGAGGCGCTGCGGCGCGCAGTCGAGGCGGGGGTGGCGCCGCGGGAGCTGGCGATGGTGATGAGCGCCTGCGCCGGGCTTCCGGGCGAGCTGTGGACGGGGGACGCGCCGACGGAGCTGCCCGACCCCGGCGAGGACAGCGAGGTGCTCGAGGTGCGCCAGGAGCTGCGGCGGCAGATCGCCCGGCTCGAGGCCGAGCTCGCCGCCTACACCAAGCACCTCGAGGCCGACCTGCCGACGGCCCCGGCGCGGGCGGTGCC
>JALZHV010000190.1 GCA_030860625.1 Actinomycetota bacterium | reverse complement strand
TACGAGGTGCGCGCCCGCCGCGCGGTAATCGCCGCCGGCGGCGCCTTCGGCACGCCCGAGCTGCTGCTGCGTTCCGGCCTCGGCGGGGGCCAGGTCGGCCGCAACTTCCACATCCACCCCGCCTGCTGGGTCGGCGCCCGCTACGAGGAGGAGGTGCGCGGCTGGGAGGGCGTGATGCAGAGCTTCTACGTCGACCAGTGGGAGGCCAGCCACCGGGTGCTGCTCGAGGCGACCTTCACGCCGCTCGCCTTCGGCGGCGCCTGGCTGATGGGGGCCGGGGCCGACCACCAGCGCTCGATGCTCGACTTCGGTCACGTCGGCTCGATCGGGGTCCACCTCTGCGACCGCTCCAAGGGCCGCGTCGGCCTCGGCAACGAGGGCTCGATCCGCGCCTCCTACAAGCTGAACCGCGACGACACCGGCCGGATCGCCTTCGGGATCGCCCGGGCGGCGGAAATCCACTTCGCCGCCGGCGCGACCGAGGTCTACCCGAACATCCCGCGGGTCGGGTCGCTGAAGCGGGGCGACCTGCCCGAGTTCGAAGCGACGAGCTTCAAGGCCTCGGAGCTGCGCCTGGAGGCCTTCCACCCGATGGGGACGGCGCGGATCGCCGCCGACCCGGCGCGGGGCGTCTGCGCCCCCGACGGATCGGTCAACGGGACCGACGGCCTCTACGTCGCCGACGCCTCGCTCTTCCCCACCTCGGTCGGCGTCAACCCGATGATGACGATCATCGCCTTCGCCAAGCAGGTGGCGCGGGGGCTAGCCGCGACGACTTGAGAGTTCGTCGGCGACGTCGGCGAAGGTGATCCCTTCTTCCTGCATCGCCCGGTAGCCGCCGTAGGCGACCCCGGCCGCCGCGACCAGGGCGAGGAAGATCCCGAAGGCGGGGCCGACGTCGACGCCGACCGTTGCCACGCCGCTCTCGCCGGGCGGGTTGACGATCCGGAAGAGGATCAGCAGGACCGAGAGGCCGCCGAGCACGGCGACGACCGCGCTCAGCGAGATCGGCGGCTCGAAGAGCGCGTCGGTGAGGCGGATAACCGCCAGGGCGACGGCGGCGATGACCGCCAGCATGAGGACGATCGGGATCAGGTCAAGCGCGTCCCAGGCGTTGATGCCCGTGTCCGGGAAGACGCCCTGCGGCACGTCGATCTCGAACCAGTCGAGGAAAGTGAAGATGAAGAGGAGGACCCCTGATATCCCGGCGATCTTCTCTCCCGTGCTCAGCCTGTCCAGGTCCATCCAGTCCTCCTATTCGACGTTCTTGGCCGGGTCTCCTACCCGGCGGAGGCGGTCCTCATCCGCGCCGCCTGCAGGGTGTTGGCAAGCAGCATCGCGATCGTCATCGGGCCGACCCCGCCCGGGACCGGCGTGATCGCCGCAGCGACCTCGGCCGCCGCCTCGTAGTCGACGTCACCGCAGAGCTCGTCCTCGAGCCGGTTCATGCCGACGTCGATCACCACCGCCCCCGGCTTCACCGCCTCGGCGCCGAGCAGCCGCGGCACGCCGACGGCGGCGACGAGGACGTCGGCGCGGCGGCAGGTCGCGTCGAGGTCGCGGGTGCGCGAGTGGCAGACGGTCACGGTCGCGTTGGCGTCCACCAGCAGGCGCGCGACCGGGACGCCGACCAGCTTCGACCGCCCCACCACCACCGCCTCGGCGCCTTCGAGCTCGACCCCCTCGTGGGCGAGCAGCTCCATCACCCCGGCGGGGGTGCAGGGGACGAGGCCGGGGGTGCCGTGGGCGAGCAGGCCGGCGTTGACCGGCGTCAGCCCGTCGACGTCCTTGCGCGGGTCGAGCGCCTGCACGACCGCGTCGGGGTCGATGTGGGCGGGCAGCGGCAGCTGGACGAGGATGCCGTCGATCTCCTCGTCGGCCCCGAGCTCGCGCACGAGGTCGAGCAGCTCGTCCTCGCGGATCGAGGCCTCGGGGCCGTGGTGGACCGAGCGCATCCCGACTTCCTCGCAGGTGCGGCGCTTGTTGCGGACGTAGATCTCCGAGGCCGGGTCGTCGCCGACCAGGACCGTCGCCAGCGCCGGCACCCGCCCCGCCTCCTGCTCGTAGGCGGCGACGTCGACCTTGACCCGCTCGCGCACCGCGGCGGCCACGGCCTTGCCGTCGATCGTCCGCGCCGCCACCCGCTACCGCTTCCGGATCGGCGCGTAGTCGGCCATCAGCTTGCGCTCGGAGCCATCGCCGGAGAAGCGGACGATGATCACCCCGCCCGGCTCGACCCCGGTGACGACGCCGTCGCCGAAGCTGGCGTGGACGACGTCGTCGCCGGTCTGCAGCTCCAGCGCCGGGCCCGGGTCCACCGCCTGGGCCGGGGTGACGTCGTGGGTCGTCTGCGTCCCCCAGCTGGTGCCGAGGCTGTGGGCGGCGGTCGAGTGGCGCTCGGTCAGGTCGACCGGCAGCTCGTCGATGAAGCGGGAGGGCAGGTTGTACTCGGCGCGCCCGAACAACCGCCGCTCGCGCGCCCAGGTCATATACAAGCGCTGGCGGGCGCGGGTGATGCCGACGTAACAGAGGCGGCGCTCCTCTTCTTCTCCCCCCTCCTCCAGCGCCCGCATGTGCGGAAAGGCGCCGTCCTCGCAGCCGACGATGAAGACCGTGTCGTACTCGAGGCCCTTGGCGTTGTGCAGGGTCATCAGCGTCACCAGTTCCTGCTTCTCGTCCTGCAGCGCGTCCTGCTCGGTGTAGAGCGAGATCTGCTGCAGGTACTCCTCCAGCGGCGAGACCTCGCTCTCCCCCTCGACTTCGCGCTCGACGTCGAATTCGGCGGCGCCGGCGATCAGGGTTTCGAGGTTTTCGCCGCGGCCTTCGGCTTCGACCGTGCGCTCAGCCGCCAGCGCTTCCATGTAGCCGCTCTCGTTCAGCACCGCCTCCAGCAGCGTCGCCACCGGCCCTTCTTCTTCGGCCCGTTCGCGCAGGCCGGCCATCGTCTCGTAGAAGCGGGAGACCGATTTGACCGCGGCGGCGCTCATCCCCGGCACCTCCTCGACCCGCTCCATCGCCTCCCAGATCGGCAGCCCGGTCGTGTTGACGTGGGAGACGAGCTTGCCCTGGGTGGTGTTGCCGATCCCGCGCCGGGGCGAGTTGACGATCCGCGAGAAGGAGACGAGGTCGGCGGGGTTGACGAGCAGGCTGAGGTAGGCGACCGCGTCCTTGACCTCGGCCCGCTCGTAGAACTTGGTGCCGCCGATCACCTGGTAGGCGACGTCGAAGCGGTTGAGCGTGTCCTCCAGCACCCGGCTCATCGCGTTGGTCCGGTAGAAGACGGCGACGTCGCAGCGGCTGACGCCGTGCTCCTCCCCCAGCCGCTCGATCTCGGCCGCGACCCAGCGCGCCTCCTCGTGCTCGTCGCGCAGCTCGGAGAGCTGGACCAGCTCTCCGCCCTCCTGGTCTGACCACAGCTCCTTCGGACGCCGCTCGCGGTTGCGTTCGACGACGCCGTTGGCGGCGGAGAGGATCGTCTGCGTCGAGCGGTAGTTCTGCTCGAGCTTGACGATCTCCGCCTGCGGGAAGTCCCGCTCGAAGTCGAGGATGTTGCGGATGTCGGCGTGGCGGAAGCCGTAGATCGACTGGTCCTCGTCGCCGACGACCATCAGGTTGCCGTGCTCGGAGGCGATCAGCTGCAGCATCCGGTACTGGGCGTGGTTGGTGTCCTGGTACTCGTCGACGAGGACGTGGCGGAAGGTGCGCCGCCAGCGCTCGCGGACGTCCTCGAACAGCTCCATCGCGTTGACGGTGCGGACGAGCAGGTCGTCGAAGTCCATCGCGTTGGCTTCCAGCATCCGCTTCTCGTAGAGCGGGAAGGCTTCGGCGATGACCTCCTCGAAGACGCTGCCCTGCGTTTCCGCGTAGGCGGAGGCGTCGATCAGCTGGTTCTTGGCGCCGGAGATCTTCACCTGCACCGCGCGCGGCGGGAACCGTTTCGGGTCCACCCCGAGCTCGCCGAGGCACCGTTTCAGCATCCGCAACGAGTCGGCCTGGTCGTAGATCGTGAAGCCTTTGGAGTAGCCGAGCCGCTCGGCGTCGACCCGCAGCATCCGCGCGCAGGCGGAGTGGAAGGTGGTGACCCACATCGCCCGCACCGAGCGGCCGATCAGCTGCCCGACCCGCTCGCGCATCTCGGCCGCGGCCTTGTTGGTGAAGGTGATCGCGGCGATGCGCTCCGCCTCCAGCCCCATCTGGATGAGCCGCGCGATCCTGTGCGTGAGCACGCGCGTCTTGCCCGAGCCGGCGCCGGCCAGCACGAGGCACGGGCCGTGCAG
>JALZHV010000189.1 GCA_030860625.1 Actinomycetota bacterium | reverse complement strand
CGGCGCGAGTCCGACGGCCGGCCGCTGCGGCCGTGGGTGATCCGGATCGCCCACAACCTCGCCTCCAACTACTACCGCGACCGCTCGCGGCGGCCGCAGACGACGCTGGAGAACGCCGACCCGATCGCCGCCCGCCACGACACCGAGGCGATCGCCGCGGGGCGGGAGGAGCTGCGGCAGGTGATGGCGCACCTCGAGCACCTCGGCGACGACCGGCGCGAGGCGCTGATCATGCGCTTCGCCCTCGGCATGGACAACCGCGAGATCGCGCGGGCGCTGGGCCGCTCCGACGGGGCGACCAAGGTGCTGATCCACCGCGCGATCAAGCAGCTGCAGGAGGAGATGAGTGATGCCGGGGGCGAGTGAGGGCCTGAGCGGCGCGAACTGGGACGTCGAGGCGCTGCTGGCCGACGCGCTGCGGCCGATCGACCCGCCGGAGCGGCTCTCGGGGCGGATCGAGGACACGCTCTCGGCGATCACCCAGGCCGCGGCCGAGGAGCTGTCGGACTGGGCCGAAGAGCTCTCCGAGAGCGAGCTGCGGGCGCTGCGCGACCCGCGCAACTGGGTGCGGCCGGTGGTCGCGGTCGGCGCCGGCGGGGTCGCGGCCGGCTCGCTCGTCCTCCTGGAGCTGCGCCGTCGCAGTCGCAGCCGCAGTCAGCGCGGCCTACGCGCGCTCAGCAGCAGCCTTCGCTCGCGTCTCTGATTTGCGCGACCCGCGCTTCCGCGGCGGGCGCTGCTTCCTGGGCTTGCGGTTGGGGTTCGGCGTGCCCGCCGCCGCGGCGAGGCCGAGCAGGCCGACTGCGAGGAGCAGCCCCAGAGTCCCCCAGCCGACGATCGCCAGCACCGTGTAGAGGAACCCGATCGCCAGCGAGTACCGGCGCGACGCGGCCCCCGCCATCAACAGGCCGAGGGTGCCGGTGGCGACGTAGAAGAGGTTCAGCCAGCCGTTCGTCTGCGCGAACCCGAAGGCGTCCTCGTAGCCGTCGACGGCGTCGAACGAGGCGTTGTAGAAGAAGCCGAGGATGCCGAGGACGACGAGCAGGGCCCCGACCACGGCGGCGTAGAGACGGGCGGGGCTGGCGGGCTCCATCGGCGGCGATTGTAGGCTGCTGGGCTCGATGGCCGAGACCTGTTACCGCCACCCCGACCGCGAGACCGGCGTTTCCTGTTCCTCCTGCGGCCGGCCGATCTGCCCCGACTGCATGACCCCGACCCCGGTCGGGATGCGCTGCCCCGAGTGCGCAAGCGAGCGCACGCGCGTCGTGCGCGGCGTCGGCCCGGAAGAGGGGTTCCGGGGCTTCCCGGCCACCTACACCCTGATCGCGCTCAACGTGATCGCCTTCCTGATTCAGATCGCCACCGGCTCGTGCGGCCTCGGCAGCACGGGAGGGAGCATCGTCGGCGACTTCGCCCTCTACGGCCCCGCCGTCGCCGACGGTGAGTGGTACCGGCTCGTCACCGCCGGCTTCCTCCACGCGGGCGTCATCCACATCGGCTTCAACATGTTCCTGCTCTACATGCTGGGGCGGCTGCTGGAGCCGACGCTGGGGACGCCGCGCTTCCTCGCCCTCTACTTCGCCTCGCTGCTTGCCGGCTCGTTCGGGGCGCTCTTCCTCGAGCCCGACGCCTTAACGATCGGCGCCTCGGGGGCGGTCTTCGGCCTCGCCGGCGCCACCTTCATCATCGCCCGCGGCCGCGGGATGGAGGCGCTCGCCAGCGAGATCGGCTTCCTCATCCTCTTCAACCTCGCGATCGGCTTCTTCATCCCCCGGATCAGCGTCGGCGGCCACATCGGCGGGCTGATCGGCGGCGTCCTCTGCGCGCTGGCGATCGTCGCCGGGGAGCGAGGAGCCTTCGGCCGCAACCGCCTGCCGCTGGAGATCCTGGCGATGCTGGCGATCGCCGCGGCCGCTGTGGTCGGCGCCTTCGCGGTCGTCTAGCTGCTCGCGCCCGACCGCGGCGCCGGCGCCCGCAGGGCGGTGAATTCGATGTTGCCGGGAGGGTCGACGAGGTCGGGATGGAGGACGTGCCCGAGCAGCTCGACGCCGTCGACCAGGCGCGGGCCGGGGTCCGAGAAGACCGTCCCCTCCACCGCGTAGAGCCGCGTGGCCCCGAGGCCGGCCAGCTGCTCCCAGCGCTCCATCGCCAGGGCGCGGGCGCTCTCCAGCGAGAGCTCCGGCATCACCACGACCACGTCGGCGCGGAGGCTGACGAGCTCCCCCCAGCCGACGTTGGGCGGGTTCAGCCCGGGGTCGCCGGCGACGTCTTCGCCCCCCGCGATCGAGATCATCTCCGGGATCCAGAAGCCGCCGACCCGGGGCGGGTCGAGCTGCTGCAGCGCGATCACCCGCGGCGAGCCGGTCCCCGCCACCGCCGCGCGGATCGTCGCCAGCCGGCCCTCGAGCTCCCCCCGCAGCTCGTGGGCGTGGTCTTCCATGCCCGCAGCCTCACCCAGCCGGATGACCTCTTCGAGCATCTCGCTGAGCGTTGCAATTCGCATAGTTCGCTCAATATCCCATGTCCGGAGCGGGATCAGCGGGAGGTCGTCGATCTGGCCAGCTATATTCACCTAGCCGCATGGCCGAGGACGTCCCAGCCCGAAGTATCGGGCCGCATAGCCGATGAGCGTCCTGCTGCTCATCTTGCTCTTGCTGTTGGTCGCGATCAACGGCTTCTTCGTCGCGGCCGAGTTCGCGATCGTGCGCTCCCGCCGCTCCCGGCTCGAGCAGCTGCGCGAGGAGGGGGACGGCCGGGCCAACTCGGCCCTCAACCAGATCGACAACGTCGACCAGTATGTGGCGACCTCGCAAGTGGGGATCACCCTCGCCTCGCTGGGCATCGGCTTCCTCGGCGAGCCGGCGCTGGCCGAGCTGCTGGAGCCGCTCTTCGGCGAGTTCTTCGGCCACGCCGCCGCGGTCGCTATCGCGATCGCCGTCGCCTTCACGATCGTCACCTTCCTCCACGTCATCCTCGGCGAGCAGGCGCCGAAGATGCTGGCGATCGGCAAGGCCGAGGGGGTGCTGCTGTGGATCGCCCGGCCGATGGCCTTCTTCCGCAGGATGCTGCACCCGCTGATCATCGCCACCAACGCCCCCGCGAACTTCCTCGTGCAGCGGGTGCTGGGGGTCGACGTCGAAGAGGGCGAGGAGACCTCGCCCGAGGAACTGCGGCTGCTGATCTCGCGCGGCGCCCAGCGCGGCCGGCTCGACCCCGGCGAGGCCGGCATGCTCGGCGGCGTCTTCCACCTGCACGAGCAGGAGGCGCGCGAGGTGATGACGCCGATCCCGGCCGTGGTGACCGTGGACGGCTCGGAGACGGTCGAGGCGGCGCTGCGGCGCTGCGTCACCTCCGGCCACACCCGCCTGGTCGTGATCGAGGACGACAACCCCGACCGGGTGAAGGGGGTCGTCCACAACAACAGCCTCGCCCGGCTCTACATGAGCGAGGGGCCCGACGCCTCCCTTGAGACCGTCACCCGCGACGCGCTGATCGTGCCCGAGACGCGCCCGCTCGACGACCTCCTGCACGACCTCCAGGTGCAGCGGACCTCGCTCTCGGTGGTCGTCGACGAGTACGGGCGGACGGTCGGGATCGTCACCGTCGAGGACATCCTCGAGGAGGTGGTGGGGGAGATAGAGGACGAGACCGACCCCCGCGCCGCCGCGGTGCGCAAGCTCAACAACGGCGACTGGTTCGTCCGCGGCCATGTCTCGCTCGGCGACCTCGCCGACGCCGGCATCGACCTGCCGGTGGACACCGAAACGTACAACTCGGTCGGCGGCTACGTCTTCGGCGAGTTGGGGCGACTGCCGAAGCGCGGCGACTCGATAACCGCCGACGGCTACACGATCCGGGTCGAGGCCGTGCGCGAGAACCGGATCGAGGCGGTGCGCATCAGCAGCCGTTCCGTCCGTCCCGCTGCCTAGTTTCTCCGAGCAACCCGCGACCGCTCGAATGGAGGTACCGCATGTGGGTTGTACGGCTGACCGACAAGCAGCTGGAGGTCCTGAGGGCGCTGCTGCGCTCCGAGGAGCATCTCGGTCCGGCCCTGAGGGGTTCGCTCGAGGCGCTCGACCTGGCCCGCTGGGACGAGCTGCCCGACGCCGAGCTCCCCTGGGAGGAGATCGAGATCGTCGCCCGCCGGCAGGGGATCAGCGAGGCCGACGTGATCTGGGATATCGCGGGGAAGGCGAAGACTGAATAAGTGGTGGTGGTGAGGGGGTGGGGTGCCCCTTCTCGGAGCACCTCCGCCGGAGGATCGCCTAGGGCTGTCGCCCGGAGCTCACTGGCCCGGCTCCATGCTGAGT